>NZ_JAIWPS010000020.1:0-12892 GCF_021191595.1 Alterluteimonas muca | reverse complement strand
GGGTGTGCTCCCCCGGGCCGGAGTCCGCGTCCCGCTACCCCGGCCGGCCGCCGGCCATCCATGGCCGGCTGGGAGCACACCCCGCGGTGCACGCGACGGGCTCCGACGCTCGTCGGCTTCGGTATGGAGGGCAGCAGCGGTGCCGCTGATGATGCCGTGGCACGGGCGGCAGCCGGCCCAGCGGCCGGTTCCGGTTGTAACCGCCCATGCTCGTGCCGCCAACAACTGCGGATGGAGATGGACGACACCTCAGCCGAAGTCGTCGGTTGACGATCCCGCAGATGCAGCCGGTGCACTGCCGCCTACCCGACCCCGATGGCGACCCCAACGGCGCGGAACTGCGCGTGCTCGACCTCAGTGCGGCGGCCTGACGTTCTTCGACGTTCTTCGACGTTCTTCGAGGTTCTTCGCTGTTGCTCTTCGTCCCGACGCGACGACAGGTCGGGCCCGCCGCGGACGCAGGGGGATGTCCAGAGCCGGCCATGGATGGCCGGCGGCCGGATGTGGGAGCTGGACGCGGAGATATCCGGCTGGGCATCCCCCTGTGGCCGCGGCGGGCAGCCGGGACTCTCGACGAGCCGCATCTCGATCGGCGAAGAACCACGCACTGCAGGCGCTTGGAAGGACCGTCAGGCTCTGATCGCGAACGCGAGGCGCCCGGACATCGCCCTCACCCGCCCTGCGGCGCAGCCTCTCCCCGCGCCCCCGGGAGAGGGTACGGCGCCTATTCCCGCGGCGGCAGCACCGTCAGCACTTCCTCGACCGTGGTCAGCCCCTGCGCGACCTTTTCCGCGCCGGCACGGCGCAGCGTTCGCAGCCCGCCGCCAACCGCTGTACGGGCGAACGTGGCCAGTTCCATGTCAGGACGGATCATCGCGCGCAGCTGCGGAGTGACCGGCATCAGTTCGTACAGGCCGACCCGGCCCTGGTAGCCGGTGTTGCGGCACTCCAGGCAACCCACCGGCACGTGTGGCTGGCCTGGCGGCACCGGCTCGCCGGGATCGAGCAGCGCCATCCAGCCGCCTTCGGGCACCTCGCCCGGGCGTTTGCAGTGCGCGCACAACGTGCGCACCAGCCGCTGCGCCAGCACGCCATTGAGGGTGGACGCGATCAGGTAATGCGGCAGGCCGAGGTCGAGCAGGCGGGTGACCGCGGAGGGCGCGTCGTTGGTGTGCAACGTCGACAGCACCAGGTGGCCGGTCAGCGAGGCCTGCACCGCCATCTGCGCGGTATCGAGGTCGCGGATCTCGCCGATCATGATGATGTCCGGGTCCTGCCGCAGCAGCGTGCGCACGCCCTGCGCGAAGGTCAGGTCGATCGCGGCATGAACCTGGGTCTGGTTGAGCTCCGGCGCAACCATTTCGATCGGGTCTTCGACGGTGCAGACGTTGACGTCCGGCGTCGACAGCCGCCGCAGCGTGGAATACAGCGTGGTGGTCTTGCCCGAACCGGTGGGGCCGGTGACCAGCACGATGCCGTGCGGGCGCTGCACCAGTTCCTCCCACGCCGCCGCCTCGCCGGCGTCGAAGCCCAGCTGCCCGATCGGCTTGAACGCGGTGTCGGGGTCGAAGATGCGCATCACGCACTTCTCGCCGAATGCGGTCGGCATGGTGGACAGCCGCATCTCCACCTCGCGCCCACCCGGCGAACGGGTCTTGATGCGGCCGTCCTGCGGGCGCCGGCGCTCGGCCAGGTCCATGCGGCCGAGCACCTTGATCCGCGACACCACCGCGGTCATCACCGGTGGCGGCATCTCGAACACCTTGTGCAGCACACCGTCGATGCGGAAACGCACGCGGCCGAGGTCGCGCCGTGGCTCGAGGTGGATATCGGAGGCGCGCTGTTCGTAGGCGTACTGCAGCAGCCAGTCGACGATATGGACGATGTGGTGGTCGTCGGCATTGACGTCGCCGGACTTGCCCAGTTCCACCAGCTGCTCGAAGCTCGGCGCCTCGCCGCCGCCACCGGCACCGTCGCGCTGCTCGCGCGCGCCGCGCAGCGAGCGGGTGACGCCGAAGAAGTCCATCGTGTAGCGGTTGAGGTCGAGCGGGCTGGCGACCTCGAGGGTGATGTCGCGGCGGAGCAGGCGCTGCAGATCCGGCAGCCAGTCCAGTGCCAGCGGTTCGCTGGTGGCGATCAGCGCGCGGTCCGGCCCGACTTCCAGCGGCAGGATGCGGTGGCGGCGCGCGTACGCATGCGAGATCAGCTCGGTGACGCCGGCGACATCCAGCCGGGTCGGGTCGATGCGGCGGTAGCTCAGCCCGGTGCGCGCGGCCAGCCATTCGGTCAGTGCCTCCAGCCCCAGCTCGGTGCCGGCACGACGGGCCGAGGCCAGCTTGAGATTGGCCAGCAGCACCAGCGGATGCACGGTGTCCACGCCGCGCAGGTGACGGCTGCCGGCATGCGCGCGTGCGGCTTCCTCGGCGCTGATCAGACCATCGGCGGCCAGCGCATCGATCAGCGGCGCGATCGCCAGCCGTCCGGGCGGCAGCGCCGCGGGGGCCTGGGGGCGTTCGGTGCGTGCTTCGCTCAAGGACCGGCTGCCGGGAGTGCGGAGGGTGCGCCGTATACTAGCGCGCCCCATTCGCGAGCCTGCCGACGATGTCCGCACCCACGTTCCAGGAGCTGATCCGGCGCCTCAACGCCTACTGGGCGGACCAGGGTTGCGTGCTGATCCAGCCACTGGACCTCGAGGTCGGCGCCGGCACCTTCCACCCGGCCACCTTCCTGCGTTCGCTGGGGCCCGAGCCGTGGAACGCCGCCTACGTGCAGCCCTGCCGCCGCCCCACCGACGGCCGCTACGGCGAGAACCCCAACCGCCTGCAGCGCTACTACCAGTACCAGGTGGCGATGAAGCCCAGCCCCGACAACATCGTCGAGCTGTATTTCGAATCGCTCAAGAGCCTTGGCATCGACCCGCAGGTGCACGACCTGCGCCTGGTCGAGGACAACTGGGAATCGCCGACGCTCGGCGCCTGGGGCCTGGGCTGGGAGGTCTGGCTCAACGGCATGGAAGTGACCCAGTTCACCTGGTTCCAGCAGGCCGGCGGCCTCGAGTGCAAGCCGGTGCTGGGCGAGATCACCTACGGTCTCGAGCGGCTGTGCATGTACCTGCAGAACTGCGACAACGTCTACGACCTGGTGTGGACCCATGGCCCCGACGGCGCGCCGGTGCACTACGGCGACGTCTACCACCAGAACGAGGTCGAGCAGAGCCGCTACAACTTCGAGGTCGCCGACGTGCCGGAGCTGTTCCACCGCTTCGACGCCTGCGAGGCCGAGGCGCTGAAGCTGGTGGAGCTCGACCTGCCGCTGCCGGCCTACGAGCAGGTGATGAAGGCCAGCCACAGCTTCAACATGCTCGACGCGCGCCGCGCGATCTCGGTCACCGAGCGCCAGCGCTACATCCTGCGCGTGCGCCGGCTGTCGCAGGCGGTGGCGCAGGCCTACTTCGCCCAGCGCGAGAAGCTGGGGTTTCCGGGCCTGAAGCAACCGCGGGCGGCCGCGGCCTAGACGATTCTTGACCCTTCTCCCGCCTGCGGGAGAAGGTGCCCGAAGGGCGGATGAGGGCAGCCCCCGGCCCAGGCCGCCACACCGGCACGCCACATCCGCGCCCTTATCCGGCGCTGCGCGCCACCTTCTTCCGCTCGCGGGAGAAGGGTCCAGACACGAATGCGAAGGCTCCATACATGACCGACATGCGACCCCTGCTTATCGAACTCGGCACCGAGGAACTGCCGGTCCGTGCGCTGCCCGGCCTGGCGCAGGCGTTCTTCGATGGGGTGGTCGGCGCGCTGGAAAAGCGCGGCATCGCGGTCGAGCGTGGCGATGCGAAGCCGCTGTACACGCCGCGGCGGCTTGCCGTGCTGCTGCCGGGCGTGGCCACCACCCAGCCGGAGCAGCGCTCGGAAGTGCTGGGGCCGTACCTCAACATCGCGCTGGATGCCGAAGGCCAGCCCACGCGCGCGCTGCAGGGCTTCGCGCAGAAGGCCGGGGTCGAGTGGACCGCGCTCGAGCGCACCAGCGACCAGAAAGGCGAGCGCTTCGTGCACCGCGCGGTGAAGCCGGGCGCGCACACCGCGGCACTGCTGCCGGCGGTGCTGGCCGAGGCGATCGACGCGATCCCGGTGCCCAAGCCGATGCGCTGGGGTGCACACGGGTGGGCATTCGCGCGGCCGGTGCACTGGCTGGTGATGCTGCTGGGCGAGGAAGTGATCGCGGCCGATGCGTTCGGCTGCACGGCCGGCCGCGACAGCCGCGGCCACCGCTTCATGCATGACGGCGCGGTCGTGATCGCGCGCCCGGACGACTATGTCGATGCCCTGCGCGCGGCAAGGGTGCTGGTGGATCCCGACGAACGCCGTGCGCGCATCGTCGACGAGGTGACGGCCGCCGCCACGGCTGCCGGTGGCACTGCGCGCATTGATGCCGACAACCTCGCCCAGGTCGAGTGCCTGGTGGAGTGGCCGAAGGCCGTGGCCTGCTCGTTCGAGCCGCAGTTCCTCGCGGTGCCGCAGGAGGCGCTGGTCGCCACCATGGAGGCCAACCAGAAGTTCTTCCCGGTGCTGGGCGCCGACGGCCGGCTGATGGAGCATTTCATCGGCATCGCCAACGTCGAATCCACCGACGTGGCCGAAGTGCGCAAGGGCTACGAGCGCGTCATCCGCCCACGTTTTGCCGACGCCCAGTTCTTCTTCGCCGAGGACATCCGCCAGGGCCTGCCGTCGATGAACGCAGGGCTGGCCACGGTCACCTACCAGGCGAAGCTCGGCACGCTTGCCGACAAGGTGACGCGGGTGGCCGCGCTGGCCGAGGCGATCGCGCCGCAGGTGGGCGTGGACGCCACGCTGGCGCGCCGCGCCGCGGTGCTGTCCAAGGCCGACCTGCAGTCGCGGCTGGTCAACGAATTCCCCGAACTGCAGGGCATCGCCGGGCGCTACTACGCGCTGCAGGATCCGTCGCTCGATGACCTCGCCATCGAGGACCGCAGCGCACTGGCCAACGCCATCGACGAGGCCTGGCAGCCGCGCGGCGCCGGTGACGACATCGCGCTGTCGCCGCTGGGCAAGGTGCTGGCGATTGCCGAGCGCCTCGACACGCTGGCCGGTGGCTTCGCCGCGGGCCTGAAGCCGACCGGCAACAAGGATCCGTTCGCACTGCGCCGCAATGCGCTGGGGCTGGCGCGCACGATCATCGAGTCGGGCTTTGATCTTTCGCTGAGAGACCTGCTGATCGATGCCCTGACGGCTGCAACCGACGCAATCTCGATCACGACCCTGCGCGGCAAGGTCGACGTGGCGAATGACGCGACGACGAAGGGCGCTGCCGTGGTCAGCGTCCAGTCCAACGCCCGCAGTCTGTCGATCGACGCGGTTGACGAGCTCTACGACTTCATCCTCGACCGCCTGCGCGGCTACTACGAGGACCGTGGCGTGCCGCCGCAGCATTTCGCCGCGGTTGCCGCGCTCAAGCCCGCGTCGCTGTACGACTTCGACCGCCGCATCGATGCCATCGGCAACTTTGCCGCACTGCCCGAGGCCGAGGCACTGGCCGCGGCCGACAAGCGCATCCGCAATATCCTGCGCAAGGCCGATATCGACGTGCCGGCACAGGTGGACCCCGGGCTGTTCACCGAGCCTGCCGAGCGCGCGCTGGCCGAGGCGGTGGAAGCCGTCCATGGCGAGACCACGCAGGCGCTGGCCGATGGCGACTACGTCGACGCACTCGCGCGGCTGGCGCGGCTGCGCCCGCAGGTGGACGCGTTCTTCGACGCGGTGATGGTCAATGCCGACGACATGGCGGTGCGTGCCAACCGGCTGGCGCTGCTGAAGCGGCTGGGCGGGCGGCTGGGCAGCGTGGCCGCGATCGAGCAGCTGTCGGGCTGAACCCGCAGCCGCCTCGACGCGTCAACCGGGCATCGCATCCGCTTCGGTATGCTTCCGCGCATGCGTGCCCCCCAACGCGTCACCCCGCCCCGCCCGCGTCCCGCCATCCTCCGTGCCGTTGCCTTCGCCGCGCTGCTGTCGCCGGCGCTGGCGCAGGCGATCGAGGTCGGTGAGGTCAGGATCATCGGCCTCGACGAGGAGATGGCCGAGAACGTGCGCGTCTCGCTGTCGCTCGAGCAGGCACAGGGGCGCGATGTCTCGTTCCGCCGCCTCGCCTACATGCTGCGCGAGGCCGAGGACGAGACCCGCGAGGCGCTGGAGCCGTTCGGCTTCTATTCGCCCACGATCACGGTCGAGCGCGAGCCCGTCAACGGCAATGGTGGCGGCAGCGGCGACCCGCGGCGCGGCCCGGTCACGGTGACCATCACCGTCGATCCCGGCGAGCCGGTGCGCATCCGCCATTCCAGCATCGCGATCCTCGGCGAGGGCGCGGGCGACCGTTACCTCGCCGAGGAACTCGACGCCTTCGCCCCGGCCCCCGGTGCCATCCTCGACCACCCGGTCTACGAGGCCAGCAAGAACCGCATCAGCCGCCGGCTCGCCCAGCGCGGCTATTTCGATGCCGACTTCAGCGCGCGCCGGGTCGAGGTCACCCGCGCCGATCATGCCGCCGACATCGAGCTGGTGTGGACCAGTGGCGAGCGCTACGGCATGGGCGCCACCACGTTCACGCAGACGCCGACGGAGATCATCGATCCCGGCCTGCTGGAGCGGCTGGTGTACTGGGAACAGGGCGAGTACTACCACCAGGGCCGCCTGGACCGCCTGCGCACCTCGCTGCAGCGCCTCGACTACTTCAGCACCATCAGCATCAACCCGCAGCCCGAGGAGGCGGTCGACCGCCAGGTGCCGGTGCAGGTCACGCTGACCCCGGCGCCGCGCAAGGTGCAGACCGCCGGCCTGTCCTATGGCACCGACAGTGGTGCCGGTTTCCGGCTGGGCGAGGAGCGCCGCTACGTCAACCGCCGCGGCCACAAGGCGCTGGTGCAGCTGGACTGGGCGCAGCGCCGCAAGACCGCCACGCTGCAGTACCGCATCCCCGCGTTCGCCTGGCTTGATGGCTGGTATGCGATCAGCCTGCAGGGTGCCGACGAACAGACCCGCTACATCGACAGCCGCCGGCTCGAACTGGTCGGCAGCCGCACCGGCCAGTACAGCCGCACCCTCAACCTGGTGGCCTCGCTGCATGCGTTGCGCGAGCGCTGGGGCTATGTGGTCGACGACGGCGACGACGCCACCGAGGAGCCGCCGCTCGATTACCGCTACGCCACCTTCCTGTATCCATCGCTGCGCGCGGAGTACGTGGACGTCGACGACCGCCTGTTCCCGCGCGAGGGCATCGGCGGCAGCCTGGTGCTGCGCGGCGGCGTCGAGGGCGTGGGCTCGGATGCGAGCTTCGCCCAGCTGCACGCACGCGCCACCTGGTACCGCGGCATCGGCGAGCGCAACCGGCTGATCGTGCGCGGCGAGCTCGGCACCACGTCCACCGGCGCACTCACCGACATGCCGCCCAGCCTGCGCTTCTACGCCGGCGGCGACCGCAGCATCCGCGGCTACGACTGGCGCGAGGTCGGCCCGCGCATCGGCGACTTCGCGATCGGCGGCAAGCACGTCACCACCGCCAGCGTGGAGTTCGAGCACTACTTCGCCAACAGCTTCGGCTTCGCGGTGTTCGCCGATTCCGGCAGCGCCTATGACGACCGCCCCGACTGGCGCACCGGCGTCGGCGTGGGCGTGCGCTGGGCCTCGCCGGTGGGGCCGCTGCGCTTCGACATCGCCCGCGGGCTGGATGCGCCCGATTCCCCGTTCACCCTGCACCTCGATATCGGGACCTCGTTCTGATGGCGGTCTTCGAAAGTCAGCGCGACGGCGAGGCCGCGGCCGCGCGCGAGGCGCGCATCGCCGAACTGCGTGCGCGCCGTCGCAAGCGGCTGCGCTGGCTGGCGGTGCGTTCGGGCATCGTCATCGGCGTGCTCGGGCTGCTCGCGGTCGGGCTGGTGTACTGGCTGCTGACCACGCTGGGCGGGCGCGACTTCCTTCTGGCGCAGATCCAGGCGCGGCTGCCGGCCGGCACGGTGTTCGAATGGCGCGCGGCCGAAGGCCCGGCGAGCGGGCCGCTGACCCTGCACGACGTGCGCTTCGTCTACCAGGCCTGCCCCGACCGCGACGAGGAGCCGGTGCCGTTCGGCGACTGCGACGAGCCGCTGACCCTGTCGTTCGAGGCCGCGCGGGTGATGCTCGATCCGGACATCCGCCCGCTGTTCGGTCGCCGCCTGCGGCTGGACGCGCTGGAAGTCGACGACGCCCGCCTGCTGCTGCCGCCCGGCAGCGACGAGCCCTTCGAACTGCCGCGCTGGCCGGACTCGCTGCCACAGATCGGCCCGCTGCCGCTGGCGCTGCAGGCCGATGCGATCGATATCCGCGGTTTCGAAGTGGTCGGCGCGGAGGGCCCGATCATCAATGTGCACCGCGCCACCGGCGCGCTCGATGCCAGCAACGGCGCGCTGCGCGTCGACAACCTGGTGGTCGACAGCGATCGCGGCGCCTTCCGCGTGCATGGCGAGTACCTGCCCGACCAGGACTACCGCATGGACCTGGTCGCCAGTGCGCTGCTGCCGGCACCGGCCGGACGCACGCGGCCGCGGCTGGGGCTGGTCGCCCGGGGTGACGTCAACGACCTGGCGATCGCCCTGCGCGGCTACGCGCCGGCACCGGTGGCCGTCGACCTCACCCTGCGTGGCGGCGAGCGCCCCGGCTGGCGCCTGGGCGTGGATGCGGAATCGCTCGACCCCGGCCTGCTGGCGGGCGGCGAACCCGGCGCCACCCCCCTGAGCCTGCTGCTGGCCGCCGACGGCGTGGGCGGCGAGGCCAACCTGCAGGGCCGGATCGGCTTCGGCGAACTCGAAGCCGTCATCCACCCGTCGGTGGTGCAGCTCGAGGAGCAGGTGCTGGAACTGCGCCCGTTGCGCGTGGATGCGCTGGATGGGCGCATCAGCCTGCGCGGGCGCGCCGACTTCAGCGACCGCGAGCGGCCACAGGGCCGGTTCTCGCTGTCGGCGCGCGACGTGCAGTGGCGCGGCAGCGCAGACGAAGCCACCGGCGAGGCCCCGCCGGCGGTGATCGCCGATGCCGACCTCGGCCTGGCCGGCGCGCTGGACGCGTGGGCGGTGATCGGCAACGCCCGCGTCGCCCGCGGCGCGCAGCAGGCCGATGTGGAACTCGACGGACGCGGCAATGCCGACGGCATGCAACTGCGCACGCTGCGCGCGACCATGCCCGAGGGGCGGCTCGACGGCCGCGGCAGCGTGACCTGGGCGCCGACGCTCGAATGGCGGCTGGACGCCGAACTGGCCGGTTTCGACCCCGGCTATTTCCTCCCGGACTGGAACGGCCCTATCGACGGCACCCTCGCCAGCACCGGCGACACCCGCGACGACGGCGGTCTCGACATCCTTGTCGACGCGCCACGTCTTGCCGGCACCCTGCGCGGCCGCCGCCTGGCAGGTCGCGCGCAGGTGGAACTGCACGGGCCGGCGCAGGCCGCCGCGCCGGACGCCGGTTTCGACTTCGCCGGCGACATCGACCTGCGCCTGGGCAACAGCCATGTCGTGGCCCGTGGCGAAATGGCCGAACGGATCGACGTCGAGGCGCGCCTGGCGCCGCTGCAGCTCGACGACCTGCTCCCCGGCGCCGGTGGCCGCATCGAGGGAACGCTGCAGCTGGCGGGCCCGCGCGCCGCGCCCGGCATCGAGGCCGACCTCACCGGCCGTGACCTGCGCTGGGGCGAGTACACCGCCGGTTCGCTGCGGTTGCTGGGTGACCTGCCCGGCGGGCGCGGCAACGGCCGGCTCACGCTGGCCGCGCAGTCGGTACAGGCGGGGGTGCTGCTCGACAGCGTCGGGATCGAGGCCCGCGGCCGCATCGACGCGCTGGAGGCCAGCGCGCGCGCGCGCGGCGACATCGGCGCGCTCGACCTCACCGGCAGCCTGCAGCGTGCGGGCCCCGGCTGGCGTGGCGCGCTCGATGCACTGCGGCTGGCGCCCTCGCGTGGCGCGGTCTGGAACCTGCAGTCGCCGGCACGTTTCGCGCTGGGCGGTGGGCGCTGGCAGGTCGACGAGTCGTGTTTCCTCGGCACCGATGGCGGCTCGCTGTGCGTGGCCGCCGACTGGCCGCGCAACGGGCTGACCGCCAGCGGCCGGCAGCTGCCGCTGGCACTGGTGGAGCCGTGGCTGCCGCCGCGCGAGGACGGCACGCCATGGGCGCTGCGTGGCCAGGTCGCCATCGACGCGCGGCTGCGCCCGGCCGGCAACGGCTTCGCCGGCAACGTGGCACTGACCTCCGCCGATGGCGGCCTGCGCTTCAGCCCGCGCGCGCGCCGCGACGTGGTCTCGTATTCCGACCTCGCCCTCGACGCGACCTTCGACGCCAACAGCCTCGAGGCGACGCTTGCCACCGGCATCGACGACACCGGCCGGGTGCGCGCCGAGCTGCGCACTGGCTGGGACGCGTACGCACCGCTGTCCGGACGCCTGGACGCGGACATCGACAACCTCACCTGGGTGGAGCTGTTCTCGCCCGACATCGTCGAGCCGCAGGGCCAGCTGGTGGCTCGGGTCACCCTCGCCGGCACCCGTGCGGCCCCGCAGATCGGCGGCCAGGCGGAGCTCACCGGCTTCAGCACCGAGATCCCGTCGCTGGCGATCGCCCCCAGCGACGGCAACCTGCGCCTGGATGCCGGCGCCGACGGCAGCGCGCGCCTGGCCGGCAGCCTGCGCTCCGGCGAGGGCACGCTGCGCATCGACGGCAGCCTGGGCCTGACCGGCCAGGCGCCGATCGTGCTCAACCTGCGCGGCAGCAACGTGCTGGTCTCCGATACCCGCGACCTGCGCGCGGTCGCCGATCCCGACCTGGTGGTGCGCATCGCCCCAGGGCAGCCGATCAGCGTCTCCGGCGAGGTCACGGTGCCCGAGGCAAGGCTGGACCTGGAGCGCCTGAGCGAAGGCGTGTCGACCTCGCCCGACGTGGTGGTGCTCGATCCCGTCGACCCCGAGCAGGGCCCGCCCAGCGGCCTCGGCCTCGACCTGGTGGTGGTGCTGGGCGACGACGTCGAGCTCAACGGCTTCGGCCTGACCGGCGAGCTCGGCGGCCGGCTGCGCATCCGCCAGGTGCCGGGCCGCGAGATCATCGGTCTGGGCGCGCTCGATGCCAGCGGCCGCTACGAGGCCTACGGCCAGGAACTGCAGATCACCCGCGGCGCGTTCACCTGGAGCAACGACCCGATCGCCGACCCCGTGATCAACCTGCGCGCCGAACGCCGGATCGAGGCCGAGGAGCTGACCGCGGGGATCGACGTGACCGGCCGGGTGTCGTCGCCTTCGGTCGAGGTCTGGACCGATCCCAGCCGCGACCAGTCCGAAGCGCTGGCCTACCTGGCGCTCGGACGGTCACTGACCACGGTCACCGGCGCCGAGGGCGAGCAGCTGGACGCCGCCAGCGCCGCGCTGTCGGCGGGCGGCGGCATCATCGCCTCGCAGCTGGGCAGCCGGCTCGGCCTCGACAGCGCCGGCGTGGGCCAGTCGCGGGCGCTGGGCGGCAGCGTGCTCGGGATCGGCAAGCAACTCTCGCCGCGGCTGTACGTCGGCTTCGGCGTGTCGCTGCTGGGCACCGGCCAGGTGCTGACCCTGAAATACCTGCTGGGCCGCGGCTTCGACGTCGAGATCGAGTCCAGCACCCTGGAAAGCCGCGGCTCGCTCAACTGGCGTCGGGAGCGGGACTGACCAGCAAAAAGGCTCTTCCCCGCTCCCGGGGAGTTCCCTCCGGGTGCCCGGGACCGGGAAGCCGGGAGCCGAGCCAGAGCCGGCTGGAACCAGCGCCAGGTCGGACGAGGGCGTGCGTGGGGCGAGGGCACAGGCCGGACCAGTCGCCGCCGGTGGCAAGGTGACGGGCATCATCCGTAGCACCTGGTCGCCGGGCGACGGCGCTTGCGGCGGCTCGCGCGCGGGTGGGCGAGGACGAGAGCGCGCGTCGGCGAGGGCGCGGGTGGTCCACCGCGGCCACAGGCGGATGCCCAGCCGGATATCTCCGCGTCCTGCTCCCACATCCGGCCGCCGGCCATCCATGGCCGGCTCTGGACATCCGCCTGCGGCCGCGGCGGGCCCCGAGCCATCATCGCGTTCGGGAAGAAGGTCAACAGCGAAGAAGGTCGGGTCCTCGCGGCAGTCACGATTTCGGCTGCCGCCGTTGCCTCCGCCGGTCCTGGCGAATGAAGGACGGGAGACTGTGACCGCTGAAGGCACGAGCGTGGCCCGGTTGGAGACGACATCGGGAGTAACGCTGTGCTCCCCGTGCCGAGCCGGCGAATGCAGGAGCCCCGTCGCGTGGAGAAGCGAGGACAACGCCCCCGTGCACGATGGACAGCGGGCGCGCAACGAACCAGGAACACGGTGGCCCTAAGGCACCGTCAGCCGTACGACATCGCCCGGAGTCGGGCGAGGGCCCAATAAAAAGGTTCTTCGCGGATTAGCGGGGAGCATTTCACGGTCACCGTTACGCTTGAGGCCTGATTTGCAGGGCTCAGGGTGAGGGCATGTTCGACCGGAAGACGATCGAGAAGCTTGGGGGCTGGGAAGGCTACCGGGTGGAGCGGATTGCATGGCCCGAAGGTGACAGTCGAACTGTCACGATCCACCTCAAGCCGTCGTCGCGGACGATGCACTGCGCGCATTGCGGCAGCCGATGCCGGCAGGTCCACGAGACCACGCTGCGCCGGGTGCGGGACCTGCCGCTGATGGCGTTTCGCGTTGCGCTGGTGGTGCCTCGTCGGCGCGTCTGGTGCGATCAGTGCGGCGGCGCGCGACTGGAGAGGCTCAGTTGGCTGGGGCGCTACCAGCGCGTCACCGACCGGCTGGCCGAAGCGGTCAGCCAGTTGCTGGTCTCCAGCAACATCC
>NZ_JAIWPS010000019.1:0-19008 GCF_021191595.1 Alterluteimonas muca | reverse complement strand
ATCTCCTTGCGGGTCCGCTTGCGCTTGCCCATGCCTTCGGCATCACCGAACGTCAGCTGCATCGATCGTCACCCTCATCGCGTTGCGCTATTGTCGCCCACGTCGGGGGAGTTGTTCAGAGTTTCCCTAGGTGTGCAAGCCGGCGCACATCATCGTGAACGGGCCGCTGCGCCAAGTACGCCAGGAAGCGGTGATACTCCGAATAAATGCTTGCCATGTAGCCCCCTCTACACAGAAGACGCGCTGACTATCGTCCTTGAGCCTATCGATCCCAGTCCGCAATCGGCTTACGAAGACTCCTCGCTTCCGATGCTCGGGTCCGCAGGCTGAATGATCCGGTGAAGACTATCGTCCCTCCACACCCATCTGCGCTCTTCAGGCCAGGAAAGTGCGGAAAGAAGGAGTCTCTCAGTGAATGTCCTGATCCTTGTCAGGTCAACACTCATGAGGCCGCCATCGGAAGTATCGGCGGCATGGAACAGTCCATTTCTGAACTCGCTTGCTCTCTTCATCCCCTCAACAAAGCCTTCGGCTGTCCACAGATCTGATGTTTTGACCGAGTACAACTTGACTGCGATATCGATTCTGGATGCAAGCGACGCCCGGCGAATCTCGGGAATCTTGTCACTCATTTGCTTGGCGGCTTCGGAAGAAATGAGCCCTTGATTCGTGAGTTCGACAAATGTCGCTCGTAATGACTTCTGAACCTTCTTCCAGGCAGAGGAGCCTATTAGCGCGCCTTGCGAATCCTTGGCAACGGCATTGACAATAGTTTCCATCGCAGAAAAGGCCATGAAGTATCCCGTTTCCAAGAAGCTAACGTAGGAATGCGTGAGAAACCCTATTCCTCGATCAAGCGACTTGGACTCAGGATGCGTTTTTAACGCCTGGACGAGTTTCGAGAGTCCGCCATTCTGAAGATTGGTGGAGTGGATAAGCTCCTTATCCTTATGCCTCGCCCGACTCTTGTGCCACTTTCGCCTATAGATCGCGCGCTCAAATCGGTCGCTCTCAGACTCCCGCAAAAGGTACTCGATCTCGTACGCGTCAACAGGTTGCCTATAGCAGAGCGAGAGCGCGGCACAAATCGTGAGGATCTCTTCCTGCAGACGGTCGTGCAGTGACCTCAGCGTTTCACCAGCTCGGATTTCGACCATGCCGGACAGTCGAGCTCGCTCGACCCGATGCACAACTTTGTCTCCGAATGCAGCGCCATCTAGGTAATCATAGGAAGCCATCGCCTCAATCTGCCCGAGACTTGTTTCCACTAAGATCGCCCCTTCTTCACCGCGTTTGGTAGTGATGTCTCCGTTGTAGTGAAACTCGACCGAGCCGTAGCTTTTGAGGATGCCGCTCGGCTGGAGCCCAACTGAGAAGTGAACCTGGATAGGGCGGTTCGCAGCTTCGCGATCGATGCCTACTTCAATGGCGCTGACCTCCAGCGTCATGCTCGTCAGGCTTGACTGCCATCCTGCGATCCCAAGCAGGTTAATGGAGTCCTCCCCCTTATTCATTGGGTGAAGCTTCAGCAGGTTGACATCGATGGCTCTGGTTGCAGAGTAAGCTTCTGTACGTTCAGTTTCGTCTCCGAGAAACAATATCTCAACGTCGAGTGAGGTTGGATCATGCTTTTCGTAGCGCACGGAGAGGGCTGATTTCAGCGCGATGGGACTATCCGGCTGGAGTGCATAATGTCCTTGAATGTGAACGCTTCCGTCTTTGCTCATGGTCTTCCATGGATTATTGAAGAGGGTTGTTGTACCCCGAGTTTGCGAGCTGGATGACGGCGGTCCGAGACCCATAGGTTCCCGATGGCGCTATTTAAGAAGACGGCCAGCCGGATTGTCCTCTACGGCACCCGCTTGAAAGTATCCAATCACACTCGCCACCGAGCGATGCTCGGTCATCGCCATCACGGACGGGAGCGGAACCCCTTGCTTGCCAGCCTCGGTCACGAACCCGGACCTCAGGCTGTGCGCCCCAAAGTCCCCCTCCAGCCCCGCCAGGCGAGCCCGCCGCTTCACAATGGTCGCCACGGAGCCTGGGAGCAGGGCAGGGCCGACCCGATTCTTCCAGATCCGCCGAAAGATCGCCCCATCTTCAATTCCAGCGGCCTCGAGCCACGCCGCCAACGCCTCGCCACTGCGCCCAAGGATCGGCTTGTCCGGCGTTGAGTCCGCCGTTGCTCCCGCCTGCTGCGTCTTTGAATACTCCAGACGGTAGATGTAGCCATCTTCACCCACCTTGCGCAGATCGCGCATGTCGGCCGCGGCGATCTCGCTGCGCCTGCGTCCTCCGCTGGCAAACCCAAAGCAGAGTATGGCGCGGTCACGCAGGCCTTCCAGGCTGTCGTCGCAGGTCGCCAACATGGCTTCGAGCTCGGCGCGAGTGATCGCGGTCTTCTTGGTTGTTCGCTCGCCACGCTTGACCGCCGCACGGCGGGCCCGACTGAGCAGCAACCTGACGCTAGGCAGCTCACAAGGGTTGTCCAGGCGCTTGAGCTTGTGGGCCGTGGACAGCACGGCCACGCGCTGGGTCACGGTGGACAGCTTGAGCGCGCCGATCCTGGCCTTGAGGCCAGCATCCACCAGGGCTTGATCCAACGCCGGCGGCAGCTCGCTGACCAGGCCTGTCTTGTGCTTGCGCTGGATGTGGTCGACCAGGAACTGGATCACCACGGCTTCGCTGACAGGCAGCGCCAGTTCGACTCCGTAGCGGCCCTGGTGCCAGCCAGCCCAGTAGCGCAGGGCCGTCGCGTAGCTGCGCGTGGTGTTGGCGGCAGCGGCTTCGGCCAGCAGTTCGCGAACCGCGTTGGCGGCGTTCTGGGCCAGTTGTTCTGGCAGGACCAGGCTGGTAGTCGTCGCGGCGTTGGCCGGAAGTGTGCTATTACATTTCATACTATGTAATGAATAATATGAAACACGGTATCTACTAGCGATAATCATCACTTATCACCAGTACGTCAAGCGCGGGGTGGGGCGCCAAAGCAGGAGACTGAAAATGGCACGTGGCATCACCGAAACCGAGGTCCACAGCGCAGCCGACGCCCTTGTAGTCGGTGGCGAGAGGCCCACGGTGGAACGCATCCGCGCGCACCTGGGTACCGGCTCCCCAAACACGGTTGTGCGCTGGCTCGACACCTGGTGGAAGGGCCTAGGTGAACGCTTGGAGGCACGGCGAGCCGGCGTCAACCTTCCAGATGCGCCGGAAGAGGTCTCAGAGCTGGCCAGCCAGCTTTGGTCAGTTGCCCTCGCTCACGCGGATTTTGCGGCCAAGGCCGCGCTTGCGGCCGATCGAGAGGCGCTTGATCAAGCGCGTGTCCAACTCGACCGCGAGCGACAGCTTGTACAAGACGAAGTTTCGGCCCTTCGGCGGGACGCGGCTGATGCTTGCCACGCGCGGGACGTCTCCATCGCCCGGGCCGAAGAGCTGGCTCGTCTCGTGCGACAGCTCGAGACGCAACTCGAGGGGCTGGGGCATCAGCGCGCCGATGCGGAAGCGAGGGCTAAGGACGCGGATCTGGCACGTCAGGAGGCTGAAAATCGCCTACTGCTACTCCAAGAGCAGAGTGTCTTGGACAGGAAGAGTCTGACGCGACATGTCCAAGCCGTGGAAGATCGCGCTCACGGCGAGGTTGATCGGGCAAGACGAGAAACCCAGGAGCTCAAGCGGGAGCTGGCCGCACTTGGCCGGGACCGTGCAGCATCGGACGCGACAAATCTCAGGAGGCTGGAGGAGGTGCGCAGCGAACTTGCGCTCGCCCGGCAGGAGGCCGCCGTCGAACGAAGCAAAGCAGAGGCGTTGGAGAGACAACTGCTTCATTTGCGCGACCTACCTGCAGCGCTAACATCTGCCTTAGAGCGCGCGAAGCCTAAACCCAAGCCCAAACGCCGGAGACCGGCGAAAGCACATGGTCCAGATGCCGGCTAGACAGGGACCACCCGGGCACCCCAAGAGAGACTCCCGCATGTCACATAAAGAGCGTGAGACCACGACTGAAGAACAAAGGATGTGGCGAGACCATGAAATGGTCTTCCAGAGACTTCTGGAACTTAGCCCGAGCGCCAGTAGCGCCGCTTTTCACTTGGCACACACGCCGATCCGAGTTCTCGCAGGCCGTACCATGGCCGCTGCGATCCGCGACGGGGACGTGGATCATGTCTTACGCTACCTACAGACGATCTCTGGTGGGGCAAATGGCTGAAGAATTGCACCGAGGAGGGCCTCGCGTGGACACAGAGAGTCGAACCAAGCGCCTCGCACAACTGTTGGAGGAGTTGCGTGCGCGGGAAGGACCCGACAGGTGGCCGCAGGACTTCGATCCCGAAACGTGGCTGGCAGAATGGATCAGGCGCCCTCAACCTGCACTCGATGGACGCACTCCCGCAGAACTACTGGAAGATGAGGACGGATTTAGATCCGTACGTCGCGTCTTCGGCGCGATGTGGAGCGGCGCCTATCAGTGAACCCAAAGCAATAGCAACCTATAGGCGGTTATAGCGTAAAGCCGCTATAAGTGCTCAGGTTTGCTACACCCTGCGTATCCATCCGCAGACACGCGCAGCTCCTGTGCGGCAGACATGGGCCGTTAGCTGTCCCTATGGCTGGTGGCCCAGAGAGACATCCGTCGACGGCTGACGTCAACCGACTGTGTCTTCCCTAAGGAAAAATCCTTAGAAATCAGTCGGCAGCGCAATTAACAAGCAAAGTGACAAAAACAAAAATCGCGAACATGAGGTCAAGAGTCAAGGCATGTGTGTGGATAGCACATAATCTACATTATGCGAAGTTCTGTGGATCCCCACGTCCGACCGGGCGGCTGCGGCGCCGTCACTGCGACGTCGCCCGACAGCGACCGCCGATGTCCTCCCAGCCGTTCGGCAGCCTGCGGAGCGTACGGCCACCTGCACATGCATATGTTGCATCGTTCGCCCTGGCGGTGATCGGCCCTGGATATCCCGGCAGCCGTTGCGCCTGCCGGGATGGTTGCGACCGCGCTCGCGGTTCCTGCCCGGATGGACCTGTCCATGCCGGTGCCAGCGCGGCCATGGCTGCGGCGAATTCGCGCTGCATGCTGTCGAGTTCCTTCGACACCACGTACCACACGATCAGCCCCTGGGCAGTGCTGAAAACGCACAGCGCAAGCAGCACGGCGGCAAACACCCCCCAGAAGCCCAGTGGTTCGCGGCCGCGCGATGCGGCTTGCCGCCGTCCGAAACGTGCATTGGCGAATCCGTCGGGATGTGCCGGCCCGACATCATTGGTGTTGTCCATGCTCAACCGCCGCGCTCCTGTGCAATGACACTCAGCGGCGATGGTTGCATGCGCGGCTGACCTCGGTGGCCCAGGACGAGATCTGCGCGTACGTGCGGCGGTTGCCGAGCGCCTGCATGGCGCGATCGCGCTGTGCCTTGACCCGGTCGCAGTGCGATTGCGCGGATCGCGCGCCGGTGCGTGAGGTTGCACGCGATGACGGGCGCACACCGCGACGTGTCATCGCCTGCGCACGCGCGTGGTCGTGGTCGATCTGCGCCTGCCGTTGTGGCGTGGTCGCATACTCGCCCCCATACGTTCGCTGCTGCTGGTGCCCTGCCGCGCACGGTGTGGACTGGAAGACCGCTCCATCCGCACCGACGCACTTGTAGACGGTCTGCGCCGACACCGGCGCGCACAACGCCACCCATGTGGCCACGATCATCCCTGCCCTCATCCCTGTCTCCTGTCTGCCGCAATCCATGCGTGCGGCGAGTGTAATCCGGAGCCGGTGCGCCGGTGGCTCAGGTCTTCGGCAGGTCGTCGATGGCCACCGGGCGCCCCAGCAACCAGCCCTGCCCGATCGCCTGCGGCGCCACCCGGCACACGTGCCTGGCCTGCTGCTCGGTCTCGATCCCCTCGACGACGATGCCCACGCGCAACGCCATCGCCATCGTGCACATCGGTTCGAAGATCTGCCCGACCACCGAGTCCGAACCCGCGGCCTGGGTGAACAGCTTGTCAATCTTGACCGCATCCAACGGCAGCGTCGCGAGGTAGTCCAGGCTGGAATACCCGGTGCCGAAGTCGTCGATACAGAACCGGTACCCCTTCGCGCGCAGATGGCGGATGTTGCGTACCAGGTCGTCGCGCATGGCGGTGGAGCGCTCGGTGATCTCCAGTACCACGCTCGTGGCGGCAATCCCGTGGTGCGCCGCCTGCTCGTCCAGGTACTCGTGGAATTGCGCGTCCAGCAGGTCCTCGGCGGTGAGGTTGATGCCGAGATAGAGCCCGGCGTCGGCCCGCAGCACCGGCGCCATTTCGGTGAAGGCCTTGCGGACCACCTGGCGCGCCAGGAACGGCCCAGCCCGCTCGCCTCGGCCAGTCGCACGAACACGTCCGGTGGCACGTCGTCGCCACTTGCCGTGGTCCAGCGCACGAGTGCCTCGAAGCCGACCAGTCCGCGGTCCGACAGGCGGCGCAACGGCTGGTACACGACGCGCAGGCGGTCGTAGCGGATCACCCTGGTGAGGCGAGCCTCGAGTGATGCGCGCCTGCGGCGTGACGCGCCGAGCAGCGAATTGACGCCGACGCCTGCCAGGCCGCCGAGCAGGCACAGGCCGAGCACCGCCTGCAGCGATCCACCCCACAGCCCCGACGCGCGCAGGCTTGCCATCGCGCACAGGTCGTAGTCGTCGTCGCAGGCGCGCTGCACGCGCGTCGGTCCGAAGTCGTGCCACGGTTCTTCCGTCGCACCCGGCATGAGGGGCGTCGTGTCGCCCCATGCACGCATGACGTGCTGACCGTCGCGCGTGGTGACCATGGACGCCATCCGCCGGTCCGCCTCGGCGATGTTGCCGAACCAGTCGGGTGCCACGAACAGGATGGCGTCGCCGGCGGCGATCATGTCCGTGGAGATGCGATGGTCGACCGGGGTCGCGCCGATGCTCCAGAAGCGGTACCTGCGGCTCCGGCGTGTCGGCTCCGGCAGCAGCGGCCGGTGTGGCAGCACGCCCCACGCGGCGGTGCACAGCACCCTGTCCTCCGCCACCCTGCCGATGTCGCGGATATGGTCGAACTGGAACGCGAGCACCCGCAGCTCGGTCAGGTCATGGGCGCTGCAGCGTTCGGTGCGCAGGCGCAGGCTGCCGTTGAGGGCATGGTTCGACTGCGTGGCCAGCACGCGCGTGGCATCGAGCAACCGCTCGACGTGGCGTTCGAGCCGGTGGCGGTCGCCCTGCACCCATGCGGCATGCGCGAGCAGCATCGTCAGCAGGATCGAACCGGCCACGATCGCGGCCGCCAGCAGTCCGGAACGGGTGAGCGAGTGCGCGGGCGTGACCCGGATCCGGTGCAACCTGCCGATCTCCGTTCGTGGATGCCAGTCCCGCGATGTCGCGGGGACTGCATCGTTAACGGCCGTGCACGGGCAGGCTTGAGGTCAGCGGATGATCGCGCCCTTCCCCGCTCAATCGGAGGGTCCACGCTCCTCGCGCGGGCGCACCTTGCGGTCGGACAGCAGGGCCGACACCACCAGTGTCACCCCCAGCGCGCCCGCCACCACGAACATCACCAGCGCGAATGCCGGATAGCCGAACAGCGTGAACGTCGTGCGGATCTGCGCAAGCATCGCCGCGCCCACGATCAGCGCCGCGGTGATGATGCCCGTCGAGATGCGGTTGGCGATCTTCTGCAGGCTCTCCATCAGGTGCGATTCTTCGAGCCCGCCCAGCTGCACGCGCAGCTTGTTGTCGGCCACCAGCGACAGGATGTCGGCGACCTTGCGCGGTGCGCCGCGCAGCAGCTGCTGCGTCTCCAGGGCCTCCATGCCCAGCCGCCGCGGCGACAGCGACGACTGCAGGCGCTTGCGCAGGATCTGGTAGGCGTGCTTCTCCACCGCCTGCTTGACGTCGAGCTCGGGCTCGAGCGCGTTGCAGACCGACTCAAGATTCAGCATGGTCTTGCCGAGCAGCGTGGTCGCCGGCGGCATCCGCAGCCGGCAGTCGCTGCCGATCCGCGCCAGTTCGAGCAGCAGCCGGCCCTCCGACAGCCCCAGCCGCTCCGAACGTACCGCGTAGCGGGCCACCAGCTGCGACACCTCGTGCACGTAGCGTGCCTCGTCGAAGTTCTCGAGCCTGGAGCTGATCGCGATCGATTCCGCGGCGACGTCCTCGCCCCGGCCGTCGACCGCCGCCAGCACCAGCTTCAGCAGGCGCTCGCGCTGGCGCGGGGGCACGTGGGCGACCATGCCGAAGTCCAGCAGCGCCAGGCGCTGGTCGTGCAGCACCAGCACGTTGCCGGGATGGGGGTCGGCGTGGATCTCGCCATGCACGAACACCTGGTCGAGATAACCCTTGAGCAGCGCGCGGGCGAGGCTTCCGTAGTCGTTCTCGGTGCGCAGCAGGCCGCTGATGTCGGTGACCTTGGTGCCGGGCGCGTATTCCATGGTCAGCACGCGCAGCGAGGTGTAATCCCACACCGGCGCCGGCACGAACAGCTCCGGATAGACCGACAGCCGTTCCCGGAAGCGGTCGAGGCTCTCGGCCTCGTCGAGGTAGTCCAGTTCCGCCAGCAGGGCCCGCTGCATTTCGCCGACGATGTCGACGAAGCGCATGCGCTGGCCAATCGAGGTGAAGCGGTCCGCGCCGCGGGCGAAACGGTCGAGCACGGCGAGGTCGGCGTGGATCAGATCCTCGACGCCCGGGCGCTGGATCTTGACCGCGACCTCGCGACCGTCGTGCAGGGTGGCGCGGTGGACCTGTGCCAGCGATGCCGCGCCGAGCGGCTCCTCGTCGAAATACGCGAACGCCTTCGACAGGCGCACGCCCAGCGCGTCCTCGAGGATCGGTTGCAGTTCGGCGAACGGGACCGGGTGCACGTCGTCCTGCATGCGCTTGAGCGCATCCAGGTACACCGGTGCCAGCAGGTCGGTGCGGGTGGACAGCGCCTGCCCGATCTTGACGAAGGTCGGCCCGAGCGCTTCGAGGTCGTCGACGAACTCCTCCGCCTTGCGCACGTCCTCCGGGCGCACACGCGTCATGCCGACGTTGCCGAACACGCCCGCGCGGTAATACTTCAGCGCGAAGCGCATGATCCGCGAGGACCGGTCGAATGCGCCGGGCTTTTCGGTTGCCGCCATGGTGCCTCCCCTGCTCTACCCGTCTGTGGCCAGACGGCCAGGACGCGAGGGTGGCAGCGCTTTTGTGAACAGGACGTGCCGGCTCAGCGCGCCTGGCGCCAGAACTCCCGCACCATCGGGCTCGATCGTGGCCAGTCCCCCGGACGATCGCGTTCCCACAGGCGGCGGATCAGTGGTTCGACCTCGTGCCAGGTACGGTCGGGGTGCAGGTCGCGTGCTTCCCGGGCGTACAGCGCACCGAGCTGCGCGCGGGGGATGGGATACAGCCGCCGGCTTCGGGTGACCATGGGGCACCTCCATGTAAGCGATTTTTTCCCGCAACCCGAGTATGGCCCGCGTACCGGGCCAGGGGCGACCGCTCGTCGAATCGCGCCGGCGATGCCGAACGGTTCAGTCCGGACGCAATCCGTCAGCCGGTCCGGCTGCCGTCGCCCTCGCCAGGAGGCCCTTCGTCCAGCGAATCGCCGCGTGCCTGTGCCCGCGCTGCGCGCAGGCGGTCGAGCTTCTCGCCCAGCTTGAGCTCCAGCCCGCGTGGCACCGGCCGGTAATAGATGCGTTCGCCCATCGCATCGGGAAAGCCGGTCTGGTCGAGTGCGATGCCGCCTTCGGCGTCGTGGTCGTACTGGTAGCCGCGGCCGTAGCCGAGCTGCTTCATCAGCCGCGTCGGCGCATTGCGGATATGGATGGGCACGTCCTGGGTGCCATGCTCGCGCACGTCGGCGCGCGCCTGGTTCCAGGCCATGTAGGCGGCATTCGATTTCGCGGTGCTCGCCAGGTACAGGGTCAACTGCGCGAAGGCGAGCTCGCCTTCGGGGCTGCCGAGCCGGTCGTAGGTGTCCCAGGCATCGATCGCCATCTGCAGCGCGCGCGGGTCCGCCAGCCCGATGTCCTCCACCGCCATCCGCGTCAGCCGGCGCGCCAGATAGGCCGGGTCGCAGCCGCCGTCGAGCATCCGCGCAAGCCAGTAGAGCGCGGCATCGGGATTGCTGCTGCGCACGCATTTGTGCAGCGCCGAGATCTGGTCGTAGAACTGCTCGCCGCCCTTGTCGAAGCGGCGGGTGCGGTCGGCCAGCACCTGCAGCAGGGTCTGCGCGGTGATGTGGCCGCCCTCGTCCTGGGCGAGCTCGGCGGCGATCTCGAGCAGGGTCAGTGCACGACGCACGTCGCCGTCGGCGGCCACGGCGATCTCGTGGAGCGCTGCGTCCTCGATGCGGATGTCCTGCCCGCCGAGCCCGCGGACGCCGTCCTCGAGCGCACGTCGCAGCGCATCCTCGATGTCCGCCGCCGACACTGCCTCCAGCACATGCACGCGGCAGCGCGACAGCAGCGCCGAATTGAGCTCGAACGAAGGGTTTTCGGTGGTGGCGCCGACGAACACGATGCTGCCGCGCTCGATATGCGGCAGGAACGCATCCTGCTGCGCCTTGTTGAAGCGGTGCACCTCGTCGACGAACAGCACCGTGCGGCGGCCGTCGTTGAAGCGCTGGGTGGCCTCGGCCAGTACCTGGCGCACCTCGGGCAGGCCGGACAGCACCGCCGACACCGCACGGAATTCGGCATCGGCATAGTGGGCGAGCAGCAGTGCGAGCGTGGTCTTGCCGCAGCCGGGCGGCCCCCACAGGATCATCGAATGCACGCGCCCCGACTCGACGGCACGACGCAACGCGGACCCCGGTGCCAGCAGCCGCCGCTGGCCGACCATTTCATCGAGCGTGCCTGGCCGCATGCGTTCGGCCAGCGGGCGCAGCGCCTCGTTGTCGGCGCTCAGCAGGTCGGGACCACGTGGAGCGGAGGGTTTCCTGGACACGCGGCCATTCTACCGGCGAGCTGCTCGGCGCAACGCGTGTGGGCTGCGGTGCGTGCGTCAGGCCGGGTGGCCGGACGCGCGCGCATGGCCTACTCGCCGATGACGTCGACGCCCGCTGGCGGCGTATATCGGAACGTATCCGCGGCGAAACGCGGGTTCTTGCGCCAGCCGCTGAAGGCGATCTCGGTGCGCTGGCCGAGCGCGTCGACCACTTCCATCCGTACCAGCGCACCGGCATCGAAACCGAGGCGGGCGGACTGGAAGCTGGCGTCCTGGTCGCGCTTGGGCGTCAGCGTCATCCAGTGCAGGCCATCGACGGGGGCGGCCTCCTCGCTGACATCGAAATCGCGATCGAGGCGACCGGGCTCGACCAGCGCCGCGAGCGGGCTGTTCTGCTCTTCGGGACCCTGCGGACGCACGGTCACCTGTTCGAGGTCGGGGTCGAACACCCAGACGCGGCGGCCATCGGCCACGATCAACTGCGGATACGGCTTCACGTACTCCCAGCGGAACAGGCGCGGCGCCGACAGCGCGACACGGCCGCTGGAACTCTCCTTCACCCGGCCGTTGCCATCGAACACGCGCTGGTTGAACTGACCGTCCAGGCCCTTGAGGTTGCGGGTGAAGGTCTGCAGCGCATCACGGGCACCGGCGAACGCGCCGAGCGGCAGCAGCGAGGTGGCAAGGGCGGCGGCAAGCAGGAGGCGGCGCATGGTCGGATCCCCGGTTCGTTGGTTGCGGTGGAGTTTGAATGCGGGTTGCTGAACGTGCGGGCGGTGGCCCAAGCGTCTGCCGCGGGCGTTCTACCTGGGCGGTGGTGGTGCCAGTACCGAGCGGTCGCCGTTGTGCTCCGGCGGGCTGACCACGCCCGCGGCTTCCATCGCCTCCACCAGCCGCGCGGCGCGGTTGTAGCCGATCTTGAGCCGGCGCTGCACCCCGGAGATCGAGGCACGCCGGGTCTCGGTGACGATCTTGACCGCCTCGTCGTACAGCGGATCGCCCTCGTCGCCTGCCCCGCCGCCACTCTCGGGCAGGCCGGTGGCGCCGACCACCACGCCGTCACCCATCGTCTGCACCTCGTCGAGCACGCCCTCGATGTACTCGGCCCTGCCGGACTGCTTGAGGTGCTCGACCACGCGATGCACTTCCTCGTCGCTGACGAAGGCGCCGTGCACGCGCTCGGGCAGCGCGGTGCCCGGCGGCAGGTAAAGCATGTCGCCGTTGCCCAGCAGCGCTTCCGCGCCGGACTGGTCGAGGATGGTGCGGGAATCGATCTTGGAGCTGACCTGGAACGCGATGCGGGTCGGGATGTTGGCCTTGATCAGGCCGGTGATCACGTCCACCGATGGCCGCTGGGTGGCGAGGATCAGATGGATGCCGGCCGCGCGTGCCTTCTGCGCGAGACGCGCGATCAGTTCTTCGACCTTCTTGCCGACGATCATCATCATGTCGGCGAATTCGTCGATGAAGATCACGATGTACGGCAGCGGCTCCAGCGGCTGGGCAACCTCGTCGATCTCCGGGTTCGGCTTGAACAGCGGGTCCAGCAGCGGCTGCCCGGCGTCCTGCGCGTCCTTCACCTTCTTGTTGAAGCCGGCCAGGTTGCGCACGCCCACCGCGCTCATCAGCTTGTAGCGCCGCTCCATCTCCGCCACGCACCAGCGCAGGCCATTCGCGGCCTCCTTCATGTCGGTGACCACCGGCGCCAGCAGATGCGGAATGCCCTCGTAGACGCTGAGCTCCAGCATCTTCGGGTCGATCATCAGCATCCGCAGGTCTTTCGGCGTGGCCTTGAAGAGCAGGCTCAGCACCATCGCGTTGACCGCCACCGACTTGCCGGAGCCGGTGGTGCCGGCCACCAGCAGGTGTGGCATGCGGGCAAGGTCGGCCACCGTCGAACGGCCGCTGATGTCCTTGCCCAGCGCCAGGGTCAGCGGGCTGGCGGACTTGTCGTATTCCTTCGAGCGCAGCAGCTCGGAGAGATAGATCATCTCGCGGCGGGTGTTGGGGATCTCCAGGCCGATCACCGACTTGCCGGGGATCACGTCGACCACGCGCACCGATTTCACCGACAGCCCGCGGGCGATGTCCTTGTCGAGCGAACTGATCTGGCTGACCTTGATGCCGGGTGCCGGCTCCATCTCGAAGCGGGTGATGACCGGCCCCGGCTGGGCCTCCTTCACCTCGACGTCGATGCGGAAGTCCTTGAGCTTGAACTCGATCTGCCGCGAGAGGGTCTCCAGCGTGTCCTCGTCGTAACCGCGCGGTTGCGGCTTGGGGTCGTCGAGCAGCGACAGCGGCGGCAGCCCGCTGGGATCACCCCCGGCACCCTTGAACAGCGGAATCTGCTGCTCGCGCTTGGCGCGTTCGCTGCGCTCGACCACGGCAACTTCCGGCGCCGGCGGCTCGATGCGCACCGGCACCCGCTTGGCACGCTTCTCGGTGTCGGCCTTGCGCACTTCCTCGCGCTCTTCGCGCAGTTCGCGGGTCTTCCTCCATTCGCTGGCCTGGTGGCTGCCACGGCGCAGCAGCGCCGGCAGCTTCAGCACCGCGGCGCCGATCCGGTCCATCAGCCGGAACCACGACAGCCCGGTGGCCAGGGTCACCGAGACCAGCACCAGCGCCAGCAGGAACAGGTTGCCGCCGACCGGCCCGAAGCCGGCATACAGCGAGTTGCCGACCAGCCGGCCGAGGATGCCGCCACCACCGGCCGAGAGGTCGGCGACGTTCGGCATCCGCAGCGCCAGCAGGCCCGTGGCCGAGACCAGGAAGCCGACGATGCCAGCCAGGCGCAGGGCAGGGCCGAGTTCGGCGCGCCCTTCGCCGGTCGCGTCCTGGCTGCTGCCGTCCATGCCGAACATCGCGATCCATGCGATCGCGCCCAGCATCAGCGGAAGCAGGTAGGCGATGTAGCCGAACAGGTGCAGCAGCACGTCGGCGAGCCATGCGCCGACGGGACCGCCGACGTTGTGCAGCGGCTCGGTGACGCTGCCCGAGCGCGACCAGCCCGGGTCATCGGGCGAGAACGTCAACAGGCTGGCGAACAGATAGAGCAGCAGCGGCGCGATCAGGATCAAGGCGATGTCGCGCCACAGCCGCTGGCGGCGCGGATTCGACGGTTCCGCCGCCGCGGTCGACCCGCGCGTGCGCTTCTTGCTGCTGCGTTCCTGGAGCGGGAGTGCCACCGTGCGTAGTTACCTGAGGTATGGCGTGCAGGGCATTGATCTTACGCCGGAAGTTCCCAGCGCGCACGCAGCAAGGCCCCCGGACTGCCGGGGGCCGCGTGGCTCAGAGCGACATGCCCTTGAGCGCCGGGTGCACCAGCTGGCCGCCCTCGACATTGATGCCACGCACCAGCGCGGCGTCGTCGCGCCAGTTCGGCGAGGAGGCGAGCTTGTTGACCCACGGCAGGATCGTCGCGCAGATCGCCTGCGAGCTGGTCTGTGGCACCGCGCCCGGCATGTTGGTCACGCAGAAGTGGGTCACGCCCTCCTCCACGTAGGTCGGTTCCTTCCAGGTGGTCGGGCGCGAGGTCTCGAAGCAGCCGCCCTGGTCGATGGCGATGTCGACCAGCACGCTGCCCGGCTCCATGCCGGCGATCATCTCGCGGGTGGCCACGTGCGGCGCCTTGGCGCCGGTGACCAGCACCGCGCCGATGACGAGGTCCGCATTGGACAGCTCGCGGGCGACGACGTCGCGGTACGGGTACAGCGCGGTGACGTTGTTGCCCAGGCGCATCATCTCGTCCATGCGGTCCTGGCGCATCTCGAACACCACGACGTTGGCACCGGCCGCGGCCGCCAGTGCGGCGGATGCGCCGCCGGCCTTGCCGGCGCCGAACACGATCACCTTGCCGCGCTCGGTCGACGGCATGCCGCCCAGCAGCTTGCCCTTGCCGCCTTCGGGCTGGTGCAGCAGGTGGGTGCCGACCTGCACGCCGATCTTGCCGGCGACGACCGACATCGGAGCCAGCAGCGGCAGGTCGCCGTTGGGCATCTCAACGGTTTCGAACGCCACGCCGGTCAGGCCGATGTCGAGCAGCCGGCGCGTCAGCACCGGCTCGGCGGCCAGGTGCAGGTAGCAGAACAGCAGATGTTCACGACGCAGGTGCGCAAGGTCGCCCTCGATCGGCTCCTTGACCTTGACGATCATCTCGCCCTTCTCGTACAGCGCTGCTGCATCCGGTGCGATCTTCACGCCCAGGCGGGCGTAGTCGTCGTCGCTGAAGCGCGATTTCTCGCCGGCCCCGGCTTCGATCCAGACCTCATGCCCGCGGCTGACCAGGTCGCCGGCGGCAGCCGGCACCAGCGCCACGCGGCCTTCGAGGGTCTTGGTTTCCTTCGGCACGCCAATGCGCATTGCAACTTCTCCACGTGTTGACCGGCGCTGCCGGTCGGCTATTACGAAAAACCCGCACCGGTGGAGTGCGGGCGGTTGCTGCGGGCTCGCGCGGGTGTGCGCGGGCCGCGTATCGGGATGGAGCGTTCCGGGCTGCCGGCACGTGTGCGCCTTGTGCTGGCGAGGGTGCGCCGCCAAGCTATGCGGCCCGGAATACCCTGTTTTCCAACGCCGCGAGTATACATGAGCACCCCGAAGCACTGCCGTCTGTTGATCCTCGGTTCCGGCCCCGCCGGCTGGACCGCCGCCGTCTACGCCGCGCGCGCCAACCTCAAGCCGGTGGTGGTGACCGGGATGCAGATGGGTGGCCAGCTGATGACGACCACCGAGGTCGACAACTGGCCGGGCGATGCACACGGGTTGATGGGCCCGGACCTGATGGCGCGCATGCAGGCACATGCCGAGCGCTTCGAAACCGAGACCGTGTTCGACCACATCCACACCGCCGACCTGTCGCAGCGCCCGTTCCGCCTCAAGGGCGACAACGGCGAGTACACGGCCGATGCCCTGGTGATCGCCACCGGCGCCACCGCCAAGTACCTGGGCCTGCCGTCCGAGGAGCTCTACAAGGGCCGCGGCGTCTCCGCCTGTGCCACCTGCGACGGCTTCTTCTACAAGGACCGCGAGGTCGCGGTGGTCGGTGGCGGCAACACCGCGGTGGAAGAAGCGCTGTACCTCTCCAACCTCGCCAGCAAGGTCTACCTGGTGCACCGCCGCGACACCCTGCGTGCGGAGAAGATCATGCAGGACAAGCTGCACGCCAAGATCGCCGCCGGGAAGATCGAGCCGGTCTGGCATCACGTCGTCGACGAGGTGCTGGGCGACGATGACGGCGTGACCGGCCTGCGGGTGAAGTCGGTGCTCGACGGCAGCACCCGCGAACTCGCGGTGCACGGTTTCTTCGTCGCCATCGGCCACACCCCGAACACCTCGCTGTTCGAGGGCCAGCTGGCGATGAACAACGGTTACCTCGAGATCCGCTCCGGTCTCGGCGGCGCCGCCACCGAGACCTCGGTGCCCGGCGTGTTCGCTGCCGGCGACGTGGCCGACCAGCACTACCGGCAGGCGATCACCTCGGCCGGCTTCGGCTGCATGGCCGCGCTGGATGCCGAGCGCTTCCTCGACCAGCAGGGCTGAGGGTTACTGCCACGGAGTCACGCCGATGGCCGCGGACGGTAAGCGTGGCAACAAGGTGCCGATGGCCGCGACCCGGGGTGAAGCGACCCTGCGTCCGGCTGCTCTGCGCCTGAGCCGCGTGGATCGGCCTGTATCCGCGGCCGGCCACGCGGGCGGCGCCCTGCGCCGGCCGGTCCCGTGACCGCCAGCCACGCCACCGCGCGCATCGTCGAGTCGCTGGCATCGGTCCCGGCGGAAGCCTGGGATGCGCTGCACGACGGCGGCAACCCGTTTGTCGCACATGCCTTCCTGGCAGGGCTGGAGACCACCGGCTGCCTGCGGCCCGAGTGGGGCTGGACGCCGCGTCACCTGACCCTGTGGCGCGGCGGCCAGCTCGTCGCTGCCGCGCCGGGTTACCGGAAGACCAACTCGCACGGCGAGTTCGTGTTCGACCATGCCTGGGCGCACGCCTATGCGCGGCATGGGCTCGAGTACTTCCCGAAGTGGCTGGGCGCGGTGCCCTACTCGCCGGTCACCGGGCCGCGCCTGCTGGCGGTGGACGATGCCGCCCGGCGCGCGCTCGTGGAGGCGATCCGCGAACATGCCGCTGCCGACGGGATGTCGTCGGCACATATCAATTTCCACACCGCCGCCGAGGACGTCGCCTTCGGCGACGATTGGCTGTCGCGGCTGGACGTGCAGTACCACTGGCGCAACCCGGGCTCGTGGCGGACCTTCGACGACCATCTGGCGGCGATGGACCACAAGCACCGCAAGAACATCCGCCAGGAACGCCGGCGGGTGGTGCAGGCCGGCGTCACCTTCCGCGTGCGCCATGGCGACGAGGCGGACGAGGCGGACCTCGACGCGATCTACGGCTTCTACCTGCAGACCTTTGTCGAATACGGCAACTCGCCGGCGTTGACCCCTGCGTTCCTGCGGCATCTGGCCACGACGATGCCGCGTTCGCTGGTGCTGATCCTGGCCGAGCACGAGGGCGACACGATTGCCGGCGCTCTGTGCCTGCGCGGGCGCGACACGCTGTACGGGCGCTACTGGGGCGCCACCCGCACCCTGCCCGGCCTGCACTTCGAGACCTGCTACTACCGGGGCATCGAATACTGCCTGCAGCAAGGTCTCGCGCACTTCGAGCCCGGCGCACAGGGCGAGCACAAGATCGCCCGCGGCTTCCTGCCGCAGTTCGTGCGCAGCCGGCACTGGATCGCCGAGCCGGCATTCGCCGACGCCCTGCGCGACTGGTGCGCGCAGGAGACCGCCGGCGTGCGTGCGTACGCGGCCACGCTCGCCCGCCACTCACCGTACAGGCCGGAGGGTGCCGACCGGTGATGCCGGAGCTGCGACCGACCATCCTGGGGCCCGACCCCCATGCGCCGTTCCCGCCGGCATCGCACGCGTTGCGCGAGCCGGACGGATTGCTCGCCACCGGCGGCGACCTGTCGCCAGCGCGGTTGCTGGCGGCCTACCACGGCGGAATCTTCCCCTGGTATGCCGACGGCCAGCCGATCCTGTGGTGGTCGCCGGATCCGCGAGGCGTGTTCGTGACCGCCGAGGTGCGGCTGTCGTCGCGCTTCCGCCGCAGCCTGCGGCGTTCGTCGTGGACGGTCCGTGCCGACACCCGCTTCGCCGGGGTGGTGGCCGCCTGTGCCGCGGCGCCACGCCCGGGCCAGGACGGCACCTGGATCACCGCGGCGATGCAGGATGCCTACCTGCGCCTGCACGCGCTCGGGCATGCCCACAGCGTCGAGGTGCTGGATGGCGAGCATCTGGTCGGCGGCATCTATGGAGTCGCCGTGGGGCGGATGTTCTACGGCGAGAGCATGTTCAGTGGCGAGGCCGGCGGTTCCAAGGTGGCACTGGCCGCACTGGCCCGGCATCTTGCAGGGCGCGGCTGGCCGCTGATCGATGCGCAGATGCCGACCCCGCACCTCGAGCGGCTGGGCGCGCGGGCATGGCCGCGCGCGCGTTTCCTCGAGGCCATCGCGGCGCTGGTCGATGACCCCGAGCCGCCGGGCGACTGGCGGGACCGCTTCGGCGAACAGCCCGCACGCGATCTCGCAGGCCTTGCCGCACCCGAGGATTTTGCGCCGCGGCGGCATCCGTGACAGAATGGCGCGTTTTCCGGGTCTGCGATTCCGCGCCCGCGACCAACGCAGACAGGACGCATGGCGAAAGACGACGTCATTGAATTTGAAGGCACCGTTTCCGAGACCCTCCCGAACACGATGTTCCGGGTGAAGCTCGAGAATGGACACGAGATCATCGCCCACATTTCGGGCCGGATGCGCAAGAACTACATCCGCATCCTCACCGGTGACCGGGTCAAGGTGGAGATGACTCCCTACGACCTCACCAAGGGCCGGATCACCTACCGCATGAAGTAGGTTCGACCGGGCATGAAAAAGGCGGCCTTGCGGCCGCCTTTTTTTGGGTTCATCGCGTATTACCGGGGAAGGCTGCGCGGATCTTCAGGAAGAAGTACTCCTGATCGCGGTAGCCGTAGGCCCGGCGCTTGATGACCTTGATGGTGTTGTTGATGCCTTCGACGATGCTCGTA
>NZ_JAIWPS010000018.1:0-28798 GCF_021191595.1 Alterluteimonas muca | reverse complement strand
CATTCCGAACTCGGAAGTGAAACGCATATGCGCCGATGGTAGTGTGCATTCAGCATGCGAGAGTAGGTCATCGCCAGGGTCTTTACCCTGAAACCCCCGCCGGTTCCCCGGCGGGGGTTTTTCTTTGTTTGATTCGCAGCTGCTGCGACCGTGCCGGATACACTGGTGCGATGAACGACGTTTCCCTGTTGCTGGTTCTGATCCTGCTCGCGGTGATTGCCGCGGTAATCCTGTTGATCGTGCTGGTATTGCGCCGCCCGGAAGCCGGGATGGATGCGATGCGCGAGCGGCTCGAGGCCGCGTTGCGCGAGGAGCAGCGCGAGTCGCGGCTGGAACTGCGTGCCCTGCTCGATGGCCTGTCGACCGCGCAGGAGCAGCGTATCGATGCGTTCGGGTTGCGGCTGGATGCGCTCACCGAACGCACCGAGTCCCGTCTGGGCGCGATGCGCGAGGCGATCAGCGAGGATGCGCGCAGTGCGCGTGCGGAATCGGCGCAGGCCCAACAGCGCTTCGGCGCGCAGCTGTCGGAACGCATGGCCGACCTCACCGTCCGCACCGACCAGCGCCTGGAGGGCTTCGGGCAGCGGCTCGAGGTGTTGCGCGGCACACTGGCCGAGGATGCGCGCAAGACGCGACAGGAGAGCGGCGAGGCGCAGCAGCGCATGGCCGAGGCGCTGGCGCAGCGGTTGGCGGAATCCGCGCAGCGCAGCGAGCAGCGGCTGGTGGAGATGCGTGGAACCCTCGACCAGCAGCTGCAGCGCCTGCAGGCCGACAACGCGCAGAAGCTCGAGCAGATGCGCGCCACCGTCGACGAGAAACTGCAGTCGACGCTCGAGACCCGCCTCGGCCAGTCCTTCGCGCTGGTGTCGGAACGCCTGGAGCAGGTGCAGCGCGGTCTGGGCGAAATGCAGCAGCTGGCGACCGGCGTCGGCGATCTCAAGCGGGTGCTGACCAACGTCAAGAATCGTGGCAGCTGGGGCGAGGTGCAGCTGGACGGCATCCTCGAGCAGACGCTGATCGCCGAGCAATACGCGCGCAGCGTGCGGGTGCGACCCGATACCGCGGAGGCCGTGGACTTCGCCATCCGCTTGCCGGGCCGCCGTGATGACGACAGCCCGGTATGGCTGCCGATCGACTGCAAGTTCCCGCGCGAGGACTACGAGCGCCTCCTCGATGCACAGGAACTCGGTGACGCCGAGGCCGTACGCATCTGCGGGGCGCAGCTGGAACGTGCGATCCGTATCCAGGCGAAATCCATCTGCGAGAAGTACGTCTGCCCGCCGCACACCACCGATTTCGCGGTGATGTTCCTGCCGACCGAAGGTCTGTACGCCGAAACCATCCGCCGGCCCGGGCTGACCGACGCGCTGCAGCGCGACCACCGCATCGTGGTGGCGGGGCCCACCACCGTCACCGCACTGCTCAACAGCCTGCAGATGGGCTTCCACACGCTGGCGATCGAACAGCGTTCGAGCGAGGTCTGGAAGCTGCTGGGTGCGGTGAAGAGCGAGTTCGGCAAGTTCGCCGGCATCCTCGAAAAGGCCGAGAAGCAGATCAGCACCGTCGGCAAGAGCCTCGGCGAGGCCAGCCGCAAGACGCGCACGATCGAGCGCCGCCTGCGTGGGGTGGAATCACTGTCGCAGGACGAATCGCAGGCATTGCTGGCGGATGCCGGCATCGCGATCGATGCGGACGACACCGACGAGGCCGAGGACGCCAGCAGTTGAGGCTGGCATCGCCGGCAGCGGCATGGGTCAGTTGAGCGGAACGCCCGGGATCACAGGGATCGCGTCGGCCGGCACCGTCGGCAACGCCTCGTCGTCGAGCAGATAGTCCGGCAACGCATCGTCGTCGGACTGTAGGTCGCCGAAGATCTGGTACTGGCGGCGCTGCATCCAGGCGTCGCGTACCAGCGCGTAATCGTCGGCAGCGCCTTCGCGCATGCGGTCGACCACGAACAGCTGCGTGCGCAGGTCCACCAGCTGCAGGCCCTGCAGCGCCCAGCGGGTCTGGTCGTCATTGAGCTGGCGGGTCGGCGACAGCGGCGCATCGCCGACGATGCCGAACGCATCGCGCAGCGTGCGCGGCCCGAACAGCGGCAACTCGAGATAGCGCGAGTTCTGCCAGCCCCAGATGCCCAGGGTCTGCCCGAAGTCCTCGCTGCGGAACGGGATCTCGGCGTCGCTGGCCGGATCGAAGATGCCACCGATGCCGAGCGTGGCATTGACGACAAAGCGCCCCAGCGCCTGCCCGGCCTGCACCGGCTTGCCCTGCAGCAGTGCATTGACCGCACTGACCGGCTGGCCGAGGTTGCTGAAGAAGTTCGACACCCCCAGGCGCACCGGGCGCGGCACCACCTTCATGTAGGCGGTGGCCAGCGGGCGCGCAACCGTGCGGTCGATCGCGTCGTTGACGCGATGCATGCGGCGGTTGAAGGGTTCCCACGGGTCATAGCCGACCTGCATCTGCGCCGGATCGGGCAGGGTGGGGTCGGCCACCGGGTCGTAGGGCTCCTCGCCGTAGAGCACCGCGTAGTCGAGCTCGGCCTCGGTCGGCGCAAGCACGGGCTCGCCACCGGCGTCGTCGCGGTATGCGCCTTCCTGCAGCGCGGCCTGTGCGCTGTCGGCATCGGGTACCGGCAGGCCGTCGTCGATGACCGGAGGCGTGGACGTATCCGGCGCAGCGTCAGCCATTGCCGCAGGAACGGCGGCGGCCGTCATCGGCTGGGCGGAAGCGGCGGGAGCGCGCGCGGCCTGCTGCCCACCCGCACACCCGGCGAGCGACAACAACAGGCTGGGCAGGACAATGCGGGAGGGGGACATGGGGAAATCCATCCGTGCGTAACACACGCGGCGCCGGGGGCGTCAGGTGCGGCTGAAATCAAGATCCATCTGCATGCGATACGCGCCGCGCAGCTCGGACAGGCCTTCCGGTTCGCCATCGATGACCACATCGCCACCGGCGCGCGCGGCCAGCGCCGACAGCATGGCAAGCCCGGCGCTGTCGATGCGGTCGACCGCGCCGAGTTCGATGCGGCGCGCGCCCGTCACCACGCGCAGCGCAGCCGGCCACAGCGAGGCGACGCCGCCACGCAGCAACGGGACCGCGAAGACGAGGGCATCGCCTTCGCGGCGCACGCCGGGGTCAGTCGATCGCGGCATCGGCCTGCAGCCGGCCGGCGCGCAGCTCGTTGGCGACCTGGCGGATGGACTTGTTCTGCAGTTCGCCGTCGAACTGGCGACGGAAGGTGCTGATGAAGCTCACGCCCTCCACCTGCACGTCGAACACCTTCCAGTTGCCGCCGGACTGGCGCATCAGGTAGTCGACCGGGATCGGGTCGCCGCCCTGGCGCAGCAGCTCGCTCGACACCTTGACGCCCAGCCCGCGCGGCAGCGCCGACTCGGTCTTGATGCGCACGCGCAGGCGGGTGTTGAAGTCGAGCAGCGAGTTGCCGTAGCGGCGCAGCAGGTTGTCGGCCAGCGCGTCGGCGAACAGCTTCACGTCGGCGTCGTCGGCACCACGGGCGTGACGGCCGAGCACCTGGCGCGCCGCATAGTCGCGGTCGAACATGGTGTCGAACTCGCGCTTGACGAAGGCTTCGAGCAGGCTGCGGTCGCGGCCGAACTCGGCACGGCGGCTCTCCAGCTCGCCGAGGATGCGCGTGGTGTTGTCGAGCACCAGGCGGCTCGGCGTGCCCTGGGCCTGGCCGGCTGCGGCGGGCGCCTGCTGCGCGTGGACGAGGGCGGGGGTGCCGGCCAGCAGGCCGGCGGCAATGGCGATGGCGGTCAGGGAACGCTTGATCGAAGGCATGGGGGTCATGGGGTGTCCTCGCTGGGGGCGGGCGGGGTGGCCTCGTCGGCGGCATCACCGCCACCGGGACCGCTGAACATGTAGCGTCCGACCATCTGCATCAGGTCGACGGCAGGGGAGGTGAAGGCGATTTCCTCGCCGGGCTGCAGGCTTTCCATGTCGCCGCCGGGTTGCAGGTCGACATAGGCCTCGCCCAGCAGGCCGCCGGTGAGGATCGAGGCCGAGGTGTCGATCGGCATCTCGTGGTAGCGACGGTCGATCGCCAGCGTGGCGATGGAATCGAAGCGCAGCGGATCGAGCTCGATCTTCGCCACCCGGCCGATGGTCACGCCGCCCACGCGCACCGGCGCCTGCGTACGCAGCTGGCCGATGTTGGAAAAGCGCGCGGTCAGCTCGTAGGTGTTGGTGGTGAAGCCGAAGCGGTTGTTGGTCGAAGCGATTGCCAGCACCAGCAGCGACGCCAGCGCCAGCAGCAGGAACGCGCCGACCGCGAACTCGAGACGTGGACCGCGTGCGCTGCTCATCGGCGGCTCCCCATCTGCATGATTTCCATGTGGCTACTCATCTCGGTGTCACCTTGCGCGATGCGCGTCATGGTTCCCGCCGCCGCTCAGCGGAACAGGAACGCGGACAGGACGAAGTTGAACATCAGCACCAGCAGCGAGGCGTTCACCACCGCGCGGGTGGTCGCCACCGAGGTGCCTTCGATGGTCGGCTCGGCGTGGTAGCCGACGTACGAGGCCACCAGCGCGGCCACGCCGCCGAACACCGCGGACTTCAGGAAGGCGTTGACGAAGTCGTCGCGGAAATCCACCGCGTCGCGCATCGCCTGCCAGAACGTGCCGTTGTCGATGCCGAGGATCTGCACGCCCTGGAACCAGCTGGCGGCCAGCGCGAACGTGCAGAAGAAACCGGTCAGCAGCGGCACTGTCAGCACCGCCGCCCAGAACCGCGGCGACACCGTCTTGGCCACCGGGTCGATCGCCATCAGCCCGAGCGCGGTGATCTGGTCGGTGGCGCGCATCAGTCCCAGCTCGGCGGCGATCGACGAACCCGCACGGCCGACGAACAGCAGTGCGGTCAGCACCGGCGCCAGTTCGCGATACAGGCCCAGGCCGATCAGGATGCTCACCTGGTCGGACGCGCCATAGGTTTCGAGCGCGCGATGGCCCAGCAGCGTCAGCGATAGCCCGACGAAGGCGCCACCGACCGCGATGATCGGCAGCGTGCGCGCGCCGACCTTGTAGATCTCGCGCAGCAGTTCGGCGAAGAAGTCCGCAGTCGGCCTGGATGCGCGCAGCACCGACAGCGAGAACAGCCCGGCGCGGCCGAGCGAGCGGATCGAGGCGACCACGGGCATCAGGCCACCTCCCGTTGCGGGGCGTCGAACGCGATCGGGCCATCCGGGCGACCGTCGAGGAACTGCCGCACCAGCGGATCGGTGGTCTGCTGCAGCTCGTCGGGCGTGCCGCTGAAGACGATGCTGCCGTCGGCGATCACCAGCGCACGGTCGGCCACCGGCAGGGTCTCGTGCACGTGGTGGGTGACGATGATGCTGGTGAGCCCGAGGCTCGCGTTGAGGCGCGCGATCAGCGCCATGATCACGCCCGAGGCGATCGGATCGAGCCCGGTCAGCGGCTCGTCGTAGATCATCAGCGGCGGGTCGAGCGCCAGCGCACGTGCCAGCGCCACGCGGCGTGCCATGCCGCCCGACAGTTCGCGTGGATACAGATCGGCCGCCGCGCGCAGGCCCACCGCGTGCAGCTTCATCTCCACCAGCCGCGCGATCACCGGCGCCGGCAGCTTCGTATGCATGCGCAGCGGCAGTGCGACGTTCTCGGCGGCGGTGAGGTCGGTCAGCAGGCCATTGCCCTGCAGCAGCACGCCGATCGACTTGCGTGTTTCCAGCAGATCGCGCTGGCGCTGCGGCAGTGCGCGGCCGAACACCTCGACGCTGCCCTGCGACGCACGCAGCTCACCGGTCAGCGCCGACAGCAGCGTCGACTTGCCCGATCCCGATGGGCCAAGCACCGCGGTGATCGAACCGGTCGGCACCAGCAGGTCGATGCCGGACAGGATCGTGCGCCCGCCCCGCTGCAGGCGGACGTCGCGCAGGTGCACGGCGGGGGCGGTGGTGTCGGGCATGCGTCTACCGGGAATGGCGCGGGCGCCGGGCAGCAAAACCCCGGCAGCTTCGCGCAGAAGGGCTGAATCTTAACCGATCGACTGAACTGGCGAGTACAGAAACTGTCCCGTGGGTGGGCTGGTCCGTGCCATCCATTCATGCCCGGGCATGCGCACCTGCGCCGTGGGGTCTCGCACCGCGCGACGGGCGTCCGGCATCATGGGGCGATGACCGGCCCGCACGGCGATATCCGCCTCTACCATTCCAACGCGCTCGAGATCCTGGCCGGCATCCTTGCGCGGATCCTGCGTGATCCGGCACCCGGGCAATCGCTGCTCGCACCCGACATCGTGCTGATCCCGCAGGTGGCCATGCGGCGCTGGCTGCAGGCCACGCTGGCCGCCGAACATGGCGTCGCTGCGAACATCGAATTCCTGACTCCCGGCGAATTCGTCGGCCGTGCACTTGCGGCCAATCCTTCGGGCAGCGATGACAGCGGCAGCCGCGACGAACTCGATGCCGCCGCGTTGCGCTGGCATCTGTATGCGGCGCTCACCGACCATGCGTTCCTGGCCACGCCGGCGCTGGCAACGATTGCCGCGCATGTTGGCGGCCCGGATCCACTGCGTGCCTGGGCATTGGCCGGCGAGCTCGCCTCGGTGTTCGAGAAGTACCAGGCCTGGCGGCGCGACTGGCTGCTGCGCTGGGAAGCCGGCGCCGATGCCGACGACCCGCAGGCGATCCTGTGGCGCCGCGTCGCCAGCGGCCGCCCGCATCGTGCACGCCGCATCCAGCAGTACCTCGACCGTTTCGGCGCAGCGGAAGGTCCGCTGCCCACCGGCCTGCCGACGCGGCTGTCGGCATTCGCCACCCTCAACGTCTCGCCCGACGTGCTGCGGGTGATCGCCACCCAGGCGCGCGTCGGCACCCTGCACATGTTCGTGCCGTCGCCGGCGAAGGACTACTGGGGCGATCTGCAGCGCGTGCGTGCCGGGCAACCGGCCGACGACGGCGAGAACCCGCTGCTGCAGCGCTGGGGCGCGGCTGGCGTCGACTTCATGCGCGTGATCGGTGGCTACGAAGTGGTGCACGCCTCGGCGGATTTCGACGTGCATGTCGATCCGGGCGAAGGCGGCGGAGCGCTGCAGGGCAGCCTGCTGCGGCGCCTGCAGTCGGACCTGTTCCATCGACGTGGCGCACCGGGTGTGGCGCTGCGCGACGCGGTGGACCGCAGCGATCCCAGCCTGCAGCTGCATGCCTGCCACACCCGCCTGCGCGAGCTGCAGGTGCTGCACGACCAGCTGCGTGGCCTGTTCGATGACCCACGCTTCGATCCGCCGCTGCAGCCGCGCGAGGTCGCGGTGCTGGCGCCGGACATCGACCCCTACCTGCCCTATCTCGAGGCGGTGTTCGGCAATCGCGGCCAGGCCGATGCGATTCCGTACGCGCTGGCCGATGCCAGCCCGCTCGCCAACGAGCCGCTGGCCGAAGTGTTCCTGCGCCTGCTGGCGTTGCCGGTGTCGCGCTTCGGGCTGCACGAGATGCTCGACCTGCTGGCCAGCCCCGCGCTGGCCGATGCCAACGGACTGGATGCGCCGGCCTTCGAGCGGCTGCAGGCCTGGCTGTCGGAGGCGGGCGCGCGCTGGGGTATCGACGCCGCGCATCGTGCCACGCTCGATGCCCCCGCCGACGACGCCTACACCTGGGCCTTCGCGCTCGACCGCCTGCTGCTCGGCCATGCCACCGGCGACGATGCACCGATCGCGATGCCCGATGGCCGGATGGTGGCGCCGCTGCCGGAACTGGAAGGCAGCGCGCTGGATGCACTCGACACCCTGCTGCGGCTGCTGCGCGTGCTGGCACGCAACGCCACCGCGCTGGCCGCCGCGATGCCGCCCGCGCAGTGGCGCGAACGCCTGCTGGACCTGCTGGCCGCGCTGCTGCCACGGCCCCCATCGAACCCCGCCACGCAACGTGCGCTCGATCGCCTGCGCAGCCTGGTCGATGCGTTCGCCGGCGATGCGCGGCGCGCCGGTTTCGAGGCACCGGTGCCGGCCGAGGCGGTGCGCGCGCATTTCGCCGCGGCATTAGCCGAGGCCGACATCCGCGCGCCGCTGCTCACCGGTGGCGTCAGCGTGGCGCGCATGGTGCCGATGCGGCTGTTGCCGTTCCGGGTGATCTGCGTGCTCGGCATGAACGATGGCGATTTCCCGCGTCGTGATCCCGCCGCCGGCCTCAACCGCCTCACCGCCGAGCTCGGCAGCACGCAGCGCCGCATCGGTGACCGCTCGACGCGCGAGGACGACCGCTTCCTGTTCCTGCAGCTGTTCGCCGCCGCGCAGGATGTGTTCTACGTCAGCTGGCAGGGCGCCGACCCGCGCGATGGCAGCAACCGCGAGCCCTCGGTGCTGGTCTCCGAACTCATCGATGCCGCACGCGCCCAGCACGCAGGCGATGTCGATGCCGAGGCGCTGGTGGTCCACCATCCGCTGCAGCCGTTCGCGCCGGCTGCGTTCGGCAGCAACGACGAGCCGCGTCGCTTCTCCTACCACGCGGCCTGGTGGCCGGCCGCCGCGCAGCCGCTGCAGAAGCGCACGCCGCTGCCGGTGTGGTTCGACCGCCCCGCGCTGGAACCCATCGACGCGCCCCATCCCGGCACGCTGGCGCTCGACGAACTGCGACGCTTCCTGCAGGCGCCCGCGGAAGCCTTCCTGCGCCAGCGCCTCGGCCTGCGCCTGGCCGAGGTCGAAGCGCTCGACGACGATGTCGAACCGCTGCTGGCCCCGGGCCGCGGCTACCCGCGCCAGCTGCTGCAGAAAGCGGTGTTCGACGCGGTGCTGCGTGGCGACGACGACTCCCGCACCCATGCGCTGCTGCGCGCGCGCGGGCTGCTGCCGTCCGGCGCGCTGGGCCGGCGCACGCTGGAACAGGTGCGTGCGCAGGTGGATGCGTACGCGGTCGCGTTCCGCGCGTGGTGCGGCGGGGCGGCACCCGATGCGCCGCGGCTGGAGGTCGACATCGATGGCGTCACCCTGCACGGCCGCATTGCCGACGTATATCCGCACGGCATCGCCCGCGTGCGCTTCGATCCACCGGCCGGGCAATCGGCGATCCGCAACGGCCTGGACTGGCTGCTGGCCAGCGCCGCTGGGCAGTCGGCGCCGCTGGTGGAATTCCACGACGGTGGCGAACTCGGCGTCGGCCCGCATCCGCGCCCGCCGCTCGACCCCACGCAGGCACGCGACGTGCTGCATACGCTGATCACCCTGCGCAGCGCCGGCCTGCGCCATCCGTTGCCGTTCGCGCCCTACAGCGGCTGGGAGCTCTACCGCGCCGGCAATCTCGAGCGCGGCCTGGCCGAAGCGGCCAGGCGCTGGCACGGCAGCGACCGCAGCTGGGGCGAGGGCACCGGCGAAGCGCTGCGACTCGCCCTGCGCGGCCGCGATCCGTTCACCGACGATGCCACCCAGGTCGCCTTCGTCGACCTGGCGATGGCGATCTATTCGGCGGTGGTCACCGGCCAGGTCTACGGTGGCACCGACCTTGCCGCGTTGCGCGACATCGCTGCGAAGCTCGACCTGGAGGACGCGGAATGAGCGCCGTTGACGGGAACCTGCTCGCAGCGCCACGCGATCCCTATCTCGATCTCGCACTCGATGGCGTGCATGCCATCGAGGCCTCGGCCGGCACCGGCAAGACCTTCACCCTGGCCACCCTGGTGGTGCGCCTGGTGGTGGAGCGGGCCTTGAGCGTGGGCCAGGTGCTGGCGGTCACCTTCACCGAGGCCGCCACCCAGGAACTGCGCAGCCGCATCCGCGCGCGCCTGCTGCTGGCCGCGCAGATGGTGGGCGCCGCGTTGCCGGCCGATGCAACGCCCGACGCGGTGCTGACCCATGCGGTGCTCGCAGCGCATCTCGCACGCGGCGACGAAAGCGCCGATGCGCTGCGACGCCGATTGCATACCGCAGCCAACGACATCGACCTCGCCGCCATCTTCACCATCCACGGCTTCTGCACCCGGGTGCTGCGCGACCACGCGCTGGAAGTGGGGCAGGCCTTCGATGCGCCGGAACTGCTCACCAGCGATGCACCGCTGTACGAGGCCATCGCCGCCGACCTCTGGCGTGCACACGGCCGCGATGCGGCGGCCGCCGATGACCTGCTGGCGCTGTGGCCGGGCGGCCCGCAGGCGCTGGCCTGCGACCTGCCGCCGCTGGTGCGCGAACCGGTCCTGCGCCCTGCGCTTGCCGAGCTGCCGGATGACCCCGCGCCGCGCCTGCATGCCAGTGGCGAAGCGCTGGCAGCCGCGTTCCGCGCCCATGGCGATGACTTCCGTGCGGCACTGGTGGCCGCGGTGGACGCCAAGGTGCTGCACGCCGGCAGCTACAAGGCCGCGTGGATCGCCGAACTCTTCGATGGCCTGAAGCAGTGGTGCGATGCCGGCGCACGCGATGCACCGTTCGAGCACGCCAAGCTGCCGCAGCTCACGCGCGAGACGCTGCAGCTGCGCACCAGCGTCAAGTACGCCGGTCGCACGCCCGATTCGCCGGTCTGCGATGCGGTGCCAGCCTACCTCGATGCGCTGACCGCGATGGCGGAATGGAAGGACGCACGCCGCGTCGAACTGCTGCACCGCCTGCGCGACGATGCCCGCGTGCGGGTGGCGCGTGCCAAGCAGCAGCAGCGCGTGCAGACCTTTGACGACCTGGTCGACCACGTCGCCGATGCCATCGACGGCCCGCAGGCCGGTGCGCTGGTGGAGCGCCTGCGCGCACAGTACGCGGTGGCGCTGGTCGACGAATTCCAGGACACCGATGCCCGCCAGTGGCGCATCTTCGACCATGTATTCGGTGCGGCCAGCGCCGCGCTGCACGGGCAGCCGCCGGCGCTGTTCGTGATCGGCGATCCCAAGCAGGCGATCTACGGCTTCCGCGGCGGCGACGTCGAAACCTATCTCGCCGCACGCACGACCGCCGCCGAAGCGCCGCCGCTCGCCCAGAACTTCCGCTCACGGCCATCGGTGCTGCGCGCGGTGTCGGCGCTGTATGCACAGGCGCAGGCGGCGGCAGATGCGGACGCGAAGATCGCGCCGCCCTTCATCGATCCGCGCTTCGGGTTCCGCGAGGTCGCCCCGGGCGGCGTGCGCGCCGATGCCGACTTCCAGCGTAACGGCACCGATGCGGCGGCACTCACCCTGTGGCGCGCGCCACCGCCGTCGCCCGACGACAAAGGCAAGGTGAAGCCCTACAACGCCAGCCATTCGCGCGAGCTCGCCACCCGCGCCTGCGTGGCGGCCATCCACCGCGTGCTGTGCGATGCGCGCGACGGCAACGCCAGCATCGAGGGCCGCCCGGTGCAGCCCGGCGACATCGCGGTGCTGGTGCGCTCGCACCACGAGGCCACGCGCATCCGCCACGCACTGGCGATGGCCGGGATTCCCGCGGTCGCCGCCGGCAAGCAGAGCCTGTTCGCCACCCACGAGGCGCGCGATCTGCATGCGCTGCTGCTCGCGCTGCTGCATGGCGCCGACGATGGCCGCCTGCGCATGGCGCTGTCCACGGTGCTGGTGGGTCTCGACGCCAGCGCGATCGCCGCGCTCGACGAAGATGGCGAGGCGCTGCGCGGCTGGCAGATGGCCGCGCTGGCCTGGCGCGACCGCCTGCAGCGTGGCGGCCCGCTGGCGCTGGTCACCGCACTGTGTGCCGAACACGCCGGGCGCCTGCTCGGCCTGCTCGACGGCGAGCGCCGCCTCACCAACTATCTGCAGCTGGCCGAACTGCTGCAGGACGCGCAGTCGCGTGCGCTCGGCCTGCATGGCCTGGTCGACTGGCTGGCCAATGCCATCGCCGATGCCAACGCCAACGACGAGAGCCAGCTGCTGCGGCTGGAATCCGACGCCCGCCGCGTGCAGGTGGTGACCCTGCACAAGAGCAAGGGCCTGGAATACCCGCTGGTGTTCATGCCGTTCGCCGCCATCGGCTCGCCCGCGCGCAGCCCCGGCCAGCGTGCCGTGGTGAACGGCGAGGGCGGCCGCGCGCTGCACTGGAAGCTGCTGCCGTCGCGCTCCGGCTGGGACGACGCGAAGGACGCCTGGGCGCTTGCGCAGCGCGCCGAGGATGCGCGCCTGCTGTATGTCGGCCTCACCCGCGCGCGCCACGCGCTGTGGCTTGCCAGTGGCCTGTTCTGCAACCACGACAGATCGCCGCTGCTGCACATGGTGGCGAAGCCGGATGCACTCGCCGCGGCGCTGGGTGATGCCGTCGCCATCGACGACAGCACGCCGCCGATGTCGCTGCCCTGGCTGCCGCCCGCATCCACCGATGCGGTGCCGCCCGCGCGCATCGCGACGCGCACGCTTGCCAGCGACTGGTGGGTCTACAGCTTCACCCGGCTGGCGAATGCGGAAGGGCAGGCCGATGCCACGGCCAGCGCCACCCAGCCCGCGGCGGGTGGGCTGGATGAGCCGGCCGCCGACGCGGAGGTCGACGCCGATGCCGATGTCTTCGACCCGCGCTTCGCCGGCCCGCGTTTCGGGGTGGTGCTGCACGACGTGCTCGAACGCACCGACTTCGCGCAGTGGTCCGCGTGGACGCCGGGCACGCCCGCGCCGACGGCCGAAGATGCAGCGTTGATCGCCGAACGCCTGCGTGCCGGCGGTTACCCCGGTGACGCCATCGACGACGGCATCGCGGTGCTCACCCCGCTGATCGGCCACACGCTGACCGTGCCGCTGCCCGAAGGCGTGCGCCTGGCGGACGTGCCTGCGCCGCAGCGCCGCCCGGAGATCGAGTTCCAGTTCGCGCTCGCGCCAACGCGCGTCGACGCACTGCTGGCACTGCTGCATCGTCATGGCCTGCTCACCGCGCGTCAGGGCTTCGGCGCGCGCCGCAGGCTGGAAGGGCTGATGACCGGCCTGATCGACCTCACCTACGTGCACGATGGCCGCTGGTACCTGCTCGACTACAAGACCAACCGCTTGGCCGGCTACGGCCGCGCACAACTCGACGAGGCGATGGCGCACAGCGAATACGACCTGCAGGCACTGATCTACACCCTGGCCCTGCACCGCTGGCTGCGCTTCCGCCTCGGCGACGGCTACGACTACCCACGCGATTTCGGTGGTGTGCGCTACCTGTTCTGCCGCGGGCTGGATGCCACCCGCAACGATGGACAGGGCGTGCAGGCCTGGCGGTTCGATCCGCAACTGGTGCACGCGCTCGACGCACTCTTCGCAGGGCAAACGGCCCCGGTTGGCGATACAGCAGTGGAACCCCTCTCCCGCCTGCGAGGTGAAGAGGCGTGCTTGCGAGCCACCGGTTCGCGCGCCGATGAACGCCCGAGCGGCGACGCGAGGGCCGGGGCGCGGAGCGGGGGCAGGGGTGATGGCACGACCCCCGGAGTGTCGCGATGACCCTCCTTGCCACTCTCCTCAAAGCCGGCGCCCTGCGCACGCTGGACCACGCGCTGGCGCAGAGCCTGCGCCGGCTCGACCCCGACACGCCCGACGCCGTACTCGCCGCCGCCGCGCTCGCCTCGCTGGCGGTCGCCTCAGGCCATGCCGGCTTCGATCCCGCCGAACCGCAGCGCCTGCTCGACACGCCTGTCGACTGGCCCACGCCGCAGGCCTGGCACGGGGCGCTGCAGGCCTCGCGCTGGGTCGCGATCCCGGACGCGGGCGATGCCGAATCCGCCAATGACGCCCCTCTGGTGTACGAACACGGCCTCGTCTACCTGCGCCGCTACCGCGAGTACGAACGCCGCCTCGCCGACGGCCTGCGCCGCATCGGCCGCGCCCCGCCCGCAGGGATCGCGGACGGCTGCGACGGCCGCGATGTCGCGGCGACTTCCGGGGTTCCCGCACAACTGGCACCGCTGTTCGCCCGCCTGTTCCCTGCCGTCCCTTCTCCCGCCGGGCGGGAGAAGGGGCCCCCGGCGGGGGCGGATGAGGGCGCTCCCATCGACCACCAGTCCCGTGCCGCCGCGGCCGCGCTCGCCCACAACCTGCTGCTGGTCACCGGCGGCCCCGGCACCGGCAAGACCACCACCATCACCCGCATGCTGGTGCTGCTGATGGCGCAGGCACGCGACGCCGGCACCGCACCACCGCGCATCGCACTGGCCGCACCCACCGGCCGCGCCGCAGAACGCATGGCCGAGAGCGTACGCAACGCCGTACAGGCGCTGCCCGCGCTCGGCGTCGACACCACTCTGTGCGCGCAACTGCCCACCACCGGCACCACCCTGCACCGCCTGCTCGGCACCATCCCGGACTCGCCACGCTTCCGCCACCACGCCGACAACCCCTTGCCGTTCGACGTGGTGGTGGTGGACGAAGCCTCGATGATCGACCTGCCGCTGATGGCCAAGCTGGTCGAAGCGGTGCCCGACGGCGCACGCCTGGTGCTGCTGGGCGATCCCGACCAGTTGCCCTCGGTGGAAGCGGGCGACGTGCTCGCCGGCATCCTCGCCGCGGCCAGCCGCGCGACCGGGGACACCGTCTCCGACCCGGTCGCCGCTGCGCCTGCCGCCATCTCCGCCGCTGCGCCTGTCGACGGGGCTGCCGCCGCTGCTCATGCCAAGACCTCTCCCGCCCGGGCTGCAGGCGCTGCCCATGCCAACACCTTTCCCGCCCGCGGGAGAGGTCGCGCCGAAGGCGCGGGTGAGGGCGCTCTTCCGCCGGCACGCAACGCATCCACCTTCCCCGCCCGCCACATCCACCTCACCCGCGGCTACCGCCAGAGCGCCTCGCTCGACCTCGCCCCGCTCGCCGCCGCCGTGCGCGAAGGCGACGCCACCACCGCCCTTTCACTGCTGCGCAGCGGCCAGCTCTCCGGCGTGCACTTCCACGAAGCCGACAGCGACCCGCTGCAATCCCACCGTGACCAGCTGCTCGAACACTGGACCTCGCTCGCCGAAGGCAACGACCCCGCCGAAGCCCTCGCCCGCGCTGCCCGCCTGCGCATCCTCACCGCCGTGCGCGACGGCCCGCAGGGCGCGCGCAGCCTCAACGCGCGCATCGAGAGCATGCTGTTGGAAAGCGGGCTGGCCGGCAGCCGCCGCGGCGCCGGCCCCGCGTCCACGGCCAGCCGCTACTTCCACGGCCGCCTGTTGCTGGTCACCGAGAACAGCTACCGCCACCGCCTGTTCAACGGCGATATCGGCATCTGCCTGCGCGACGACGGCGGCACGCTGATGGCATGGTTTCCCGGCGACGACCCGCACCACCCGCGGCCGTTCCACCCCGCCGCGCTACCCGCGCACGACAGCGCGTTCGCGATGACCGTGCACAAGGCCCAGGGCAGCGAGTTCGACGCCGTATGGCTGGTGCTGCCGGAACGCTTCAACCGCGTGCTGTCGCGCGAGCTGGTCTACACGGGGATGACGCGTGCACGCAGCGAACTGCACGTGGCCGGAACTGCCGACGTCATCGCCGACGCACTGGGGCGGCACGCCGGCCGATGGTCGGGACTGGGTTGGCGGCTGGGCGCAGGTGCAGGCGCACCGGCGTCGATGGCCGAATCGTCCATCCCTGTCGAAGAAGGCACTCAGGCCAGCCTGTTCTGATCACGGCGAACGCCGCACCCGCCCGAGCGAAACTGTGACGCTTTCCGCATAGCGGCGCCCGCGCTAAGGTGCGCCAGGGGAAGGGGAAACGCATGGGACGCGGCCGCAGTACCACCTTGGACGATCTTTCCGGCTTGCCGTGGCCGGTCCCGCTGGTATCGGGAGTCATCGGCTACTACGCCATCCGCCACGGGGTGCCCGCGTGGATGGCAAACCGTGGTGGCACGTTCGGCCAGGCATTCGCATCCCACGGCGATGCCCTCGCGCCCCTGGCGTGGATGGTGCTGGCGTTCTGCATGCTGGCCGCGCTGGTTTCGTTCTTCCGCTCACGGCACCGTCGACGCCTGCTTGATACCCGTGCCGGCCTCGACAGCATCGCCGCGCTGGGCTGGCGTGATTTCGAACGTCTCGTTGGCGAGGCATACCGCCGGCAGGGTTACAGCGTGGAGGAAACCGGCCTGGGCGGCGCCGACGGCGGCATCGACCTGATCCTGACGCGCGACGGGCAGCGCACGCTGGTGCAGTGCAAACGTTGGCGGCGCGACAAGGTCACGGTGAACGTCGTGCGCGAGATGTACGGCCTGCTCGCACACCACGGCGCGCACCAGGTGCGCATCGCCACCGTCGGCGGTTTCACCCGCGATGCCGCGTACTTCGCCGCCGGCAAGCCCATCGAGCTGATCGACGGACAGGCCCTGCTCGCGATGGTCCGCGAAGTCCAGGACGAAGCCCGCTCCGACAGGCCGGCACCTACGCGTACGCCTGCAAGCCGGATCGCACCTGTCGTCGACACCGCAGCACCCGCGATTGCCGCCATCCCCGACTGCCCGCGCTGCGGCAGCGGGATGGTCAGGCGCACCAACCCTCGCGCCGACACCACGTTCTGGGGCTGCACCTCATTCCCCAGGTGCCGCGGCACGCGATGAGCATCGTTGCCAAGCATCGCCGTCCTTCCTTGCTATTCACCAGGCAGAACCCGCCATGCGCTTTCTGATCGTGCTGCTGCTCATCGCCGCCGCGTGGGGCGGTTATCGCCATTTCCATGCGCCCGGGCCCGAGGCAACGCCCATCGCAGCGGCTGCGCCAGCACGCGCGGCTCCCACGCCTGTGATGCAGACACGGGTCCAACGTTTCAGCTGCGACGGCCGGCAGCACTGTTCGCAGATGCGCTCATGCGAAGAAGCCACCTTCTTCATCCGCAACTGCCCGAACACGAAGATGGACGGCGACGGCGATGGCGTGCCCTGCGAATCGCAGCATTGCGGATGAGCGCTCGGGCAAAGCCGCGCACCCGGCACTGTTGATTCACCACCAGAAGGAACTGCCATGCGGATTCTGTTGATCCTGATGCTTGTCTGCGGCCTCTACGGCGCCCACCAGTGGTGGCAGAAACGCAACGAGGCGCACGCGGCAGCCTTCGACGCGACCACCTTCGTCGCAGTCGAAATGCCGAACGGCGTGCAGCGCAACACGGTGTTGGTGCTCGCGCCACCCAACTGCCCGTCCGACCAGGCGCAACGCACCGAAGCCCTGATCCGCGACCTGGGACGAGCCGGCATCCCCGTCGTACGCGGCAGCGGGTTCGCCTTCGACGTTGAGAACCCGTCGCCCGAGCAGATCGAGCGCATCGACCGTGCTGTCGCCGTTTTCAAGCGCGGCGCACCGGCGGTGTTCGTGAATGGACTGGCGATGTCGAATCCAAGTGCGGAGCAGGCGATTGCGGCGTACCGGGCGAGCCGGGGGCGGCGGTAGACCGAAAAAGCTCCATCAGCAGCGAACCTGACGTCTTTAACTTCCTAATCTTGACTTCAAAACTTATGCAGATCAGGCAACTGTCGATCACTAATTTCAGGGGGGTCGCGGCGCTCGATTGGTCGCCTCACAGCGCTTTTTGCAGCCTGATCGGCGCGGGCGACGCGGGGAAGTCGACGCTCTTGGACGCGGCCGAAGCCGTGCTGTCGTCGCGCTGGTTCAGTTTTTCCGAGTCAGACTTTCATGGATGCGGCACCAGCCGCACGATTTCGATCGAAGTTACGGTTGGCGAGCTGTCGAAAGCGCTTAAGTCTGACGAGCGATTCGGGCTCTTCATTCGCGGCTGGACGTGGGAGGGAATGCTTCGAGATGAGCCTGAGGAGGAGGATGAGCCGGTCCTGACAGTGCGCCTGACCGTGGATGCCACGATGGAGCCCGTATGGGAACTGGTGTGCGACCGCACGAGTGATACCAGGACGCTTTCGAACCGAGATCGCGCGCTCTTTGGCCTCGTTCGGCTTGCGGGTGACGATGCGCGGCATCTGGGATGGGGGCAGGGCTCAGTGCTGGCGCGCCTCTCTGGAGATGCGAAGGAAGCCTCAAGCAAGCTTGCTGAGGCCTACCGTGTTGCGCGAGCAAGCGCGAAGCTCGACGAGATTCCGTCCTTGACCGAGGCATCTACGCTTGCAGAAGGGTTCGCCAAGAAGTTGGGCGCCTACGTGCAGTCGGGCTACGGACCTGGCTTGGGTTCTACCCCGAAATCACGGACGGTTGTGAAAGGGTTGAGAGCTTCTGATCCTGCCTGGCGAGTCTTCGCCGCATCCTCGGATTGTGGAACCGCTCGATGTATTCGAACACATCAGCCCTGGCGGCATCGGGTGTCGGATACGTCATGCGGTGGACCCGCTCGCGCTTGAGCAGGCCGAAGAAGCCTTCGCACGCCGCGTTGTCACCGCAATGGCCCACCGCGCTCATCGAGCACACCAGTTCGTTGGCCGCCAGGTAACGCTGGTAGTCGCCGCTCCGGAACTGGCTGCCGCGATCGGAATGCAGGATCACCGGGTCGCTGCCCTGACGCTGCCAGACCGCCATCTGCACGGCCCGGATCACCATCTGCCGATCCTGGCGATGGTGCATCGACCAGCCCACCACGCGCTGGTCGAACAGGTCCAGCACGATGCACAGGTACAGCTTGCCCTGCCGGGTCTTGAGTTCGGTGATGTCGGTGACCCACTTGGTCTCCGGCTCCAGCGCAGTGAAGTCCCGTTCCAGCAGGTTGCGCACGCCCGGCGGCGTCAGCGCGGGCCGGCCACGCTGCCCACGCCGCTTCGGCCGCGGCCAGCCCTGCAGGCCATCTTCAGCCATCAGGCGCGCCACCCGGTTCAGGCTGACGGGTTCGCCGGCATCGGCCAGATCTTCCTGCATCCGACCGGCGCCCAGCGTGCCCCGGCTGTCTTCATGCAGCTCACGGATGCGGTCGAGCAAGCGCTCGTTGTCGAGCTGGCGGGTGCTTGGCAGGCGCTTGCTCCAGTCGTAATAGCCGCTGGCGGACACCTGCAGGCAGCGGCACATCAGCCGAACCGGGAACTCATCGCGGCAACGTTCGATCGCCTGATACCTCAGGACGATCCCTTGGCAAAGAACGTCGCCGCTTCGCGTAAAAAATCCCGCTCCTTCTTCACCCGGGCCAGCTCGCGCTTCAGGCGGGCGAGTTCCTCATCCCTGGGCGTGCCGGTGCCGCCGAAGGCCACCTTGCCTTGGCTCTGGGCCTCTCGCTTCCAGCGGGTCAGCAGCGTGTCCCGGATCCCCAGCTCCCGTGCCACCTGAGCGCAGCTGACGCCCGGCTGGCTCGCCTGCTCAACCGCGCCACGCTTGAACTCTGCACTGAACTTCCTTCGCTTCGACATGAACACTCCTCATGGCCTCGATCGGCCTTCTCGTAAGTGTCCGTGAAAACGGGGGTGAACCCGTGCTCCAGATAGTCACGCGCGCGAGCCCATGTGCCAGTCCTGCAAACTTGGCGTTGGTGACTTGGGTGCGGGGTGATTGACGTGCGGACCAGACCTGTATGAGCGTCGGCGACGCCTTGCTCGTCGTGCTGGCGCTGGGCGTTGCCCTGTTGCTGGGCCGCGGCAGTCATTCGCTGGTCGCGGCCCTGCTGGTGGCGTCCGCGCTGGCGGTCTCGGCAGTGCTGTTCCTGCCGACGGCCATGCTGGCGGGCCTGGTCGGCATGGAGCGCGTCCACGGCTTGTACGACCTCACGCGCGCGACGCCGCTCGATCCGCCGGAGTGGGTCCATCTCATCGTCTTCGCCTGGCTCGGCTTCCTGCTGTGGCTGGCCCGCCGGGACATCCGCAACTGGCGCGGGGTGGCGCTGGTCGCCGCGCTCGGCGTCGCCGCGGAGCTGTCGCAATGGCTGACGGACGGGCGCCAGCCCAAGGTCGAGGACGCGGCGCTGAATGTGCTGGGCGGGCTCACGGGCGTCTTGCTCGGGTTGGTGTGCTGCGTTGTTGCGGCGCGGGTGCGCGGGGCAAGCGGGGAGAGCAGCGGGTAGCGACCCCCGAAGGAGGGCGCACCGAAATCCGCGAACTCGAACGCACCCTCGGCGTCACGATCGACCCCGGGCAGCGGCGGCTTCCCGGGAGGCCCGCACGGCCCTTCAGGCTGGCCTGCCGCCTTCCCACAGCCGCGCCCCCAACCACCCCAGCGCCCCCTCGTAACGCGCCCACGCCGGTCGCAGCGCCTGCCGGTGCAGCCACGCATGGTCCGCGCCGCCATGCTGGATCCAGCCATCGCGCATTGCGGGCTTGCGCAGCAGCGTGGCCGCCAGCGCCGGTCCGAGCAGCGGCAGCGCCGCCAGTGCGTCGGCCAGCGCGGTGCGGGCCTCGGGTTCGCGCCCCAGCGCCAGCAGCGCAAGCGCATGCGCGTAGCCGAGCGAACTGTCGTCCGGGTAGCGCTCGATCAGGGCCAGCGCGCGTGCGGGTTCGCCGTCGCGCAGCCACGCGGCGGCGAGCGCGCTGCGGCAGCCGTGGTTGTCGTGCGGGTTGAGCGCCAGCATCCACTCCATGCGGGCCAGCGTGGCGGCGTCGGGCGGTTCCGGCGCGGCGGCGATGGCCTGGGCGAGGATTCTCAGCGCCGGGCGGTTGTCGTGGAAGGCCCAGGGGATCTCGCGCCCGGGTGCGGCCTCGGCATGCAGGCGCAGCAGGGCCTCGCCGCGGCCGGCCAGCGCCTGGCGCAGCGGCTCCAGTCCGACGCGGTGGATGGACGCGAGCGCCAGCAGCAGGTCGTCGATCACGGTGAAGCTGTGCCACAGCTCGGGCTGCGCACGCAGCAGGTCGAGCCACGGCTGGGGTTCGTCCCAGGCGGGATGGCCGTCGTCCACGCTGAGGCCGGTGAGCATGGGGCTGGACGAGGGAAAACTGTGCGTCCAGTCGGCGAGTGCGCCGGCCAGCGCCCGATCCGGCACCAGCACTACCGGTTCCGCGGCCGGCCCGCTGACGCGGTGGCGCAGGGCGGGTGCCGGGGCGTGGTCGAGCAGGTGGGCCAGGGCCAGCAGGGTGTCGCTCTCGCCCGGCAGCCGGGTCATGGCGGCTTCGCCTTCGCGTGCGACCTGCTGCATCAGGCCGATCAGGTCGGCCAGACCATCGGGATCCATGCGCTGCAGGCGGGCGGCCCAGAAGCGCGCGCGCTCGCGGGCCCGCGCCTCGTCGCCCTGCGACAGCAAGAGGATGACTTCGAGATGCGCCAGGGCGGGGGCGTCGGGCGCCTCGCGCTGGGCGGCGCGGAAGTGGCGCCAGGCGGTGTCCAGGTCGTCCGCATCGGCGGCGATGGTTGCCAGGCGCTGGTGCGCCGCGGAGCGCAGGCCGCGGTCGCCATGGGCCAGCGCGTGTTCGATCAGGCGCTTGCGCTTGCGCGGGTGGCCGAGGTCGAGCCAGACATCGAGCAGCAGGTCGAACAGCGGTTCGTGCTCGACCGTCAGGGCGGCGCCGGCGCTGAACCAGGGTTCGAGCAGGGCTTCGGCCTCGCGCAGGCGGCCGGCCTGGCGCCAGGTGGCGGCGGCATGGGCCACGGCCAGGGGGTCGATCGCGCTGCCGGCCAGCTCGCGCCAGCGGCTGCGGGGCAGGGCGTCCAGCACCCAGGGCAGCAGGTTGACGCCCTCCAGGGCCCGGGTGCGCGGGGCCGACTGGCAGCACTGCTTGTACTTCCGGTCCGAGCCGCAGTCGCAGGGCTCGTTGCGGCCGGGCTCCGGCAGCGGGCGCTGGGCGAACCGCCGCTCCGGCAGGGGCGTGCGGGCGGCGATGTCACGCGCCAGCATGCGGGCAGCGGCCTGCTGCGCGGGGATCGGCTGTGCGGCCAGCGTTGGCATGGCCGCGGCCACCTCGGGCACAAGCGTGTCGGCCAGGCCGAACAGCCCGGGCGGCCGAACGCCGCGCACCAGGGCGCCGACGACGGTGGCGATGAAGGTCTCGAATGCGGCCTGCGCCTTGGTGTCGGGTGCGGGGTCGTGGTCGTGGGGGTCGTGGGCCATGCGGATGCGCGCTCGTGGGGGCTGTATTGTGAACTACGGCAGGCAGGGGGTGGCTGCGCGACGCGAAGACGCGAGGTCGCCCCTTTCCTCCACCTTCGCACCGCACTGGTTGCGAGAGGATCAATCGTCCCGGCAGGAGCGACCGCATGTGCTACTCGGCTCTTGTCCACGCCGAAATCAGCAAGCTCGAACGCACCCTCGGCGTCAGGATTGACCCGGACTGGTACGTCGAAGAGTTCTGGACGAAGAAGGGCAAGGACGCGGCGAAGCGCCGCAAGATGCCCCGCGCCCTCGAACGCGAAGCCCTGGCCCTCGCCCCGCCACCCATTGCCGCCGCCATCCGCGCCGCCGATCAGGCCGAGATCGACCAGCTCACCCAACTCGTCTTCGCCCAGCGCAAGCGCGTGGCCGACGCCGAGCGGGCACTGCAGGTGCGCGAGACGAAGAAGGCGCGCGACGACATCCGCATCGGCACCAACAAGGTGGAGGCTGCACTCCGGCGCCTGGATGAACTGCGCACGCCTCCCGCGCAGCCGGGCCTCGGCCGCATCTACCCCGGCTACTGGTGCCCGGTGGTGATCAAGGAGGCCGGCCGTTACGTCGCCCGCCTGATGCGCTACCAGTGCCGCCTGCCGGACTGGACCGAGGCGATCGAGCGAAAGTACCCGGGCACCTACAACGCCCGCCGGGACAACCTGGAGAAGTCATGGGGCCGCGTGTTCGGCCACGGCCACGGGGTGATGGTGGCCGGCGCCTTCTACGAGCACGTGGAGCGCGAAGGCCGGGACCGGATCCTCGAGTTCCGCCCCAGCGATGGCCGCGACCTGATCGCCGCCTGCCTGTGGACCCGCACCACCGAGGCCGATGGCAGCGAGCTGTACTCGTTCGCCGCCATCACCGACGAGCCGCCGCCGGAAGTGGCGGCCGCCGGGCATGACCGGTGCATCGTGCCGATCAAGGCGGAGCACCTGGACGCGTGGCTGTCGCCGGACGCTGGGAACCTTGCGGCGATGTACGCGATCCTGGATGACCGGGACCGGCCGTATTACGAGCATCGGGAAGCGGCTTGAGCCGGTGCCTCCGGGCGTGGTGGCGATCGACGGGGCAGCGATCAGCAGCCGGACTGGCGGGACTGCCGCTTTGGCGCGTCGCTGCGCATCCGTGGCGTCGGGGTGCCGGAAGGGGGAGCAGCACTCGATGCAGGCGAGGACGATCTGTATTGCAGACGACGACGGCTTCTTCATGCGCATCGAGCGGATCGATGACGCGCAGGACCTCGCCACCCTGCGCGGAAACATGGAACTGGGCCTCTCCAGCGTGGGACCCGCCGAGGACGTCGACGGGCATCGGTACGTCCCCGACGGGGCGGACGCCGAGGTGGAACTCTCCCTGCGCGCCGCCGGCGACGGCGTCAGCATGGTCACGCTGGTCGTGCGCATCGATGGTGGCCGCTACCGGGTGACGCAGCACCTGCCGCACCGCGAGGCACTTGAAGGCATCGCGCCGAGCTTCCGGGCGATGCTCGGCAGCCTGCGTACGACCGGGCCCCGGCCGCGGTCGTGATCGAGGGGGCGGGGTGGTGGCCTGACGCCACCAGCGGCGGCGGTACGGGACTCCGGTCCGTGGTGGTCATCTGCGGAACGATGAGTACAGCCGCTTCGAACTGGATGACGTGGACGTGGACCTGGCGCAGGTGCAGGTGCGGTTCGATTTCTGATCCGCGCAGGATGCTGTAACGGAAACAGGCCGGGAATTCCGGCCTGTTTTGATTGCGTCACCACATCAGGTCGTCAGGCACCTTGAACTGCGCGTAGTACTCGTCATCCTCGGACGAGCCCGCTGGCGCCGCTTCGCCCGGCTGCCCATGATCCAGCACGATCCAATCCGGCACGCGCTCGCGCACCTTGTCGCCGGCGCCGCGCGGCAGCAGTTCGTATCGGTCGCCGAGGCGCGCGATCACCAGCGCGCCTGACGACAGCTTCTTGCGCAGCTCGTCGTTCACCAGCAGCGTCCGGATCGCGCCATCGGCGGTGAACCGGTACTCGCTCTCGCCCGCGCGCGGCACCTTCTTGTCCTGGATGATCTGCCGCGCCTGGGCCTGGAGTTCGGCGTCGCGGGCCCACGTCGGGGCGACAGATGCGTGACATCATGCCGCGACGTTTGTTTTTTTGGCGCCAGAACATGTGCCGGATGCCGCGGCGCGGCGGGTTGGGCGGCCCCGAGGTCCGACCTGTCTCAGCCCTGTCGCTTGCCGCCCGGCAAAGGGCGCGCGGGCCGAAGCCCGATCCACGCGCCCCATTTCAACGCTTATGCCCAGTCGCCCCGGCCAAGCCATTTCAGCCCGGTAAGCGAGGGCATGAACATATACTCGCCCCCGGCCATGCGGTTGAAGGTGGTGATGCCGTCGATCCGGCGGCGGGCGGGTTCATCGGGGATGGTGAACTGGCCCGGTTCTTCATGCAGGCCCACGATCGGGTCGCGCTCGGTCGCGAGGTCGATGAAATTGCCGCGATTGACCCATTCCTGTTGCAGAAACTCGATCGTGTCGAAGGCCCGCGCGCTGATGAAGATGAAAAACAGCCCGCGATCCTCGGCCGCGTCATCGGCGGCGGTCACATCCGGCGTCCATTTCGGCCCGAAGGTCGAGGACCGCCGCACGATGCGCTTGATCTTCACATCCGTCAGAATGGTCATCTTGCCATCGCGCGGGTTCATCCGCCGCATATGCGAGCTGTGCGGACACATCAGCCCGCGCGCATCGTCCGAGAAATCAAAGTCGTTGTTGCGCATCGGATCGGCGCCCAGCTCAGGGTCGTCGCGCTCGGGCGCCAGCCCCAGCGGCGCGCCCGAGCGCCAGCGGCCGAACATCTTGGCGGCCAGCAGATGCTGAGCCTCTTCGTCCTCGGCATGGGCGCGCAGGTAATCGTTGAACGCGCCCACCCGGCTGATGTATTTGCGCAGCACGACATAGCTGCCATTGCGCCCGAAGGCCTCGGGCTGGGGGATGCCCAGCGGGCTGCCGGTTTCGCTGTCCTCGCCCAGGATGAACTCGCCCGGTGCGATGGCCTCCTGGTCGCCGGGGCAAGGCTGAACGCCGCTGCCCTTGATCGCGGGCTGGGCGATGCCGTCGCGGAAACCAAAGGGGTTCTTGGCCTCTTCATCGGTGCCGAATTCATGCGTGCCCAGCAAGGTGACGCCGCTGGAGGCCTCGAACTCGGCCATCGCGGTCTTGACCGCGCGGTCAAGGGCGGGCTTGTCCACCGCATAGATGGTCAGCGCGATATGGCAATGCCCGTCACGATAGGCCTCGTCCCAGTGCTCGGGCGCGTTTTCGCCCACATCGCGCAGGATGTCGGCACGCGCGGCCATGCCTTGCTGAAAGGCCAGCGGGAAGGTCTCGAGGGTCTCGCGTGGCACGCCCAGCGCGACCAGCCCGGCATGGCTGATGGCGACACCGGTCCAGGCATCGAGATCCTCGGTGAAGCATTCGGCCGAGGGGATATGCTCGGCCAGCCGCGCGATCAGGTCGCGCCCGCCTTCGGCCTCGTCGATATGCAGCATGGCGTGGAGGCCGACATAAGGTTCGGGGCGGTTGCGCAGGATCAGCGCCTGGATATCGTCCAGTTGCAGCGAGACATCCTCGCGGCGGAAACGGTCGCGGATTGCGGAAAGAACGCTCATCTCAGTAATCCACCGGCTCGGGTTTCGCCAATTCTTCGGTCAGCTTGCTCAGCGCAGCGCGGGTGGTGTCGTCGATGCCCTCATTGGCGTTCATCGCGTCCAGAAACGCGTCCAGCGCCTTGTCCATGCGCTGAAACCGGCGCACATCGACAACCGAGACCTGCGGATTGGCCACGAACCAGCCGGCGGCGTCGATCTGGTGCCTAGCGATGAAGTCCTTGACCGACGGGTCGGCAATGCCCGGCCAGCCCTCGACATTTTGGAACAGCAGATCCATCAGGCCGGGGATTTTCGTTGCGAAATCATTGATGTAGGCATCCCAGTCGCCGTCATAGGTGGTGGCGAACAGGATCTTGGTGTCGTTGTCGAGGAACACGAACCGCATGTCGTGCAGCGTCGAGACGCGCTGCGCGCCGTCGAAATTGCCGTTGGTCAGGTTAAAGATGCGGCGCAGCCGGTCGGCCCCGCCCGGTTTCAGCGTGGCAATCGCGGTCAGTTCGGACACATTGCCCGATTGCCGACCGGCCCGGCCCGCTGATTGCGCGGTGCCCTTCAGGTCGGGGTTGTGTTTGCGGATGGCCGATTCCAGCGCGATGCGGGCCAGTTTCGGCGCATCGGCGGCGACTTCGCGCACGACGCGGCGGATCTCGGCCAGACGGCTTTCATCCTCAAGGCGCGGGTCGCGGCTGTCGGTGGTTTGGTCGGTCATGGGTTCTCTACTGTTCAGTTGGGGATGTCGGCGGCCGAGCGCGGCTCGGCCGGGGTGATGGCGTTCAGGCGGTGGCGGCGGTCGCTCGAGGCCTGATAGACATGGCGGCGGATGCGCATGATCGAGCCAAGCGGGCGGTGCGCCTCGATGCCGTTCCACGGGCTGAAGGCCAGCACATCATCGGCCCAGACCCGCCTTGCGTCTGAAAACGTCTCTTGCGCGTCAAAGCTCAGCGTGGCGAGGGTCTCGAAGGGGGATTCGGCCTCGTCCCATTCGATGGCGGCATCCTCGATGGGCATCCGGTCCAGATCGGTGCAAAGCTGGGCGCGCAGATCGAAGCGCGCGGGCCGCTCGCGCAGGGTCTCGGCGACCGCGCGTTCGATCCCGGATTGCGACAGGTCCGCCATGTCCTTGCCGGTCAGCGCGCGCAGATGCTCCGAGGCCGGCGCGACCGAGATCTTGGCGATATAATCGCCAAAGCGCAGCGCACCCTGGCTGAAATAGGTCTCGCCCAGCAAATGATGATTGGTCGAGGCCAGACCTTGCAGGGTCGGTCCGGCTTCGATCCCGGCGCGTTCGGACAGCCCCTCGATGCCGCGCGCAATCGCCGCCCCGGCCCGTTGCAGGCCAGCCGGCGCAGCGGCGCGGCGCTCAAGCATGGGCAGCATTTGCTTGTATTTGGGGATGGTGCCAAAGGCCAGCGTCGGGATATTGACCATCAGGAAATCCTGATTCTGGCCGTCATCGCCTTCCAGAAGGCGCGGCCCCTCGACCCCCATCACCTTCAACGCAAAGCCGCGCGGCTGGGGAATGGAGTCGGGCCGCACCCCGCCGGGCGCCGAGGACAGCCGCACCACCACATCATGCGTTCCGGGCCGCGCAAAGATGCCTTGCGCCAGATGCGCGGGCAGATCATCGCGGATGGTGAGCCGGCCGACCAGAACGCCGTGGCTTTTGGCATGGGCGTCACGGACGGCGTGGCGGTGGCGCTCGAACTCCTCCATGTTGGCCTCGGCCATCATGGCGGCGATCTCTTCGATCAGTTCGGCCTCGTTTTCGACGGGCACTTCGATTTCTGGCGCGTAGCGCACAGGACGTGTCATCGCATTTCCTTTCGATGGACGGGCAGCCTCGGGCCGGCCCTGAGAATGTCTGACCAACAGTGAAGCCGCCGTGTTGTGCCCTGGTGGCGGTGTTTTTCAGCGCAGCGGACAGACCCATCCTGCCGTTTTCGTTCAGTTTGGGCGTGGATGGCGGTCATGCGCAGAGCGGAGGCGCTCGCAATCGGCGGATGGCGGCGAGGATGGCGCGGACCATCGGGCCGGTGACGGCCACCTCGGCCAGCAACATCCGTGAAGGTATGGTCTCCCGCTGCCCTCGCGTTCATGGCAGGGTCACGGCGGTGGACGCAGTGATTACTTTACCCAAAAAAACAGAGAAACCATTGCCGGTTTCTCTGTTTGCTATCGTGCTGATAAGTCAACTACACTGTTCCTTTCACCATTTCGATCATCTTTTTGGCGGTTGGGCCGGCAGAAAGCGGGTTTTGTCCGGTAATGAGGTTGCCATCCACGATGGTGTGTGGCGCAAAGGGAATCACGGTGTTGTCTATTTCGGCGCCCATTTCGCGCAGCACATCTTCCAAAAGATACGGTATGTGATCTTCTTTTCCCGTAAGTTTTTCCTCCGCATTGCTGAAACAGCTCAGACGCTTGCCTTGCAGGAATTGGGCATCCTGCTTTCCGGCAGAGATAAAGGCTGCCGATCCGTGACATACCGCTCCAATAACTTTTCCCTGCGCATGAAATGACTGAATGATTTTGCCTACCGTAGCGCTATCAGCTAAATCCCAAATGGGACCATGGCCGCCTGGGAAAAATACTGCCGTATACTCGTCAGGGTTGATAGATTCCAGTGGCAATGTATTGGCAAACTCCGCCTGAGCAGCGGCATCGTCATTAAACCTTCTGTTGGAGCTTGTGATATGCTCTGTCAGCTTACTCATTTCATCTACCGGCGGCTGCCCTCCTTTGGGAGAAGCCAACACTACTTCATAGCCGGCGTTTAAAAATTCATAAAAAGGATCTGTAAACTCGCTCAACCAAACACCCGTTTTGGTATCGGTATTCAGCATATCTGCGTGGGAAGTGAGAATAAAAAGGATTTTTTGCATTGTAAAGATTTTCCCTGTAAGCATCAATTTTCAGACCGCGTAGCCAGTAGGCTCGACCCCCATCACCTTCAACGCAAAGCCGCGCGGCTGGGGAATGGAGTCGGGCCGCACCCCGCCGGGCGCCGAGGACAGCCGCACCACCACATCATGCGTTCCGGGCCGCGCAAAGATGCCTTGCGCCAGATGCGCGGGCAGATCATCGCGGATGGTGAGCCGGCCGACCAGAACGCCGTGGCTTTTGGCATGGGCGTCACGGACGGCGTGGCGGTGGCGCTCGAACTCCTCCATGTTGGCCTCGGCCATCATGGCGGCGATCTCTTCGATCAGTTCGGCCTCGTTTTCGACGGGCACTTCGATTTCTGGCGCGTAGCGCACAGGACGTGTCATCGCATTTCCTTTCGATGGACGGGCAGCCTCGGGCCGGCCCTGAGAATGTCTGACCAACAGTGAAGCCGC